>CALFEM010000131.1 GCA_937950105.1 uncultured Alphaproteobacteria bacterium
TACGAGATGCCTAAGTGACTGGAGTTCAGACGTGTGCTCTTCCGATCTTTGCGGCTCATCGGCATCCGGGCGAATCGTCGATCGTGCGCGGTTCCTGTCGCTGGCTTATATCGCAAAGTGCGGCCGCACGAACCGGCCGAATTCCTGCCAGAGCACTTCCGCTCACCGCGCGGAGAGCTTCTTCAGCGTCGCCTCGTTCGGCCAGCAATCGACGGCAAGCCCGCTCTTCTTCTGGAATACGCCGACCAGTCGCCGTGTCTCCGAGCCGATGAAACCATCGACTTTTTCGACCGGATAGCCCGCCTGCTGCAACCCCTCCTGGATACCGCGGATGAGCGCGGTCCGCTGCGGGCCGATCGGCCGCCAGGGCGTGATGAAATCGCTGCCACCGGCCATGCGGTCTGCGAGGTTGCCGACGAACGTGGCGTAGAGGTCGGACGTGTTGTAGCGGCGGATGACCTGGAAATTCTCCAGCGCCAGGAACGACGGCCCGTGCGCGCCGGCCGGCGACATCAGATAGGCCTGATCCTGCGCCACTTCGGCAGGAAACGGCTTGCCGCCGACGCGGCGGAAGCCGAGCTGCTGCCACTCGGCGATGGTGCGGATGTTCGGCGGTCCCTCGAGCGAGCAGTCGGACGACGGCGGAATAACCACCTCGTAGCCCCACGTGCGGCCGCGCACCCACCCCTTGGCCTGCAACTGGCGCGCCGCCGAGGCGAGCGCATCCGGCACCGAGTCGAACAGGTCGGCAAGACCGTCGCTGTCGTGGTCGCGCGCGTGCGCGTAGAACTCCGACGGCAGGAACTGCGTCTGCCCGATGGCACCGGCCCACGACGCCCGCATCTTGGCGCGCGGAATGCCGTCCTCGAGCATCTTCAGCGCCAGCACCAGCTCCTTGCGGAACATGTCCTTGCGCCGGCCCATATACGCCTGCGTGGCCAGCACGCGGATGGCGTCGTGCGGCAGCTTGTAGGTGCCGAACGCCGTCTCGCGGCCCCAGATCGCGACAACCGAGTAGCGGTCGACGCCGTAGGTCTGCTCGATGCGATCGAGCGCGCTTCTGTGCCTGCGGATCAGTTCGCGCCCCTGCGCGGCGAGCTTGTCGAGATACGGCGCGTTGAGATAGTCGCGCGGCTCGCGGGTGAATTCGGCCTGCCCCTTCATGGTCGGGGTTTCGCGGCCGGGCAGTATCAGATCGGGCAACGACGTATCGGGCTCCAGCCCCGCGAAAGCGGTGTCGAACGTCTTGCGGCTGACCCCTGCCTCACGTGCGTCGGGCCAGAGCCCGTCGACGAACGACCGGAACGACGTGGCGGCAGCGCGTGGCGTGGTCGCGATGAGTAACGCGACCGTGGCGAGCACCACGAGCACCCACGCGATACGCGCCCAGATCGAGGCGCCGCGCATCGGGCAGTCCTCGCCACACTTGTTGGGGTCCGTACCGAGCCCGACCACCTGCTGCGCCTCCCTGCAATGGAGCATGTCCATGACACGCCTTCTTGCGGGCGATGTAGGGCCTTTTTACGACCCCGGCAATGCGTGGCTCTCCGCGCGTGGAAGGAACAGCGGCCCAAGCAACGGGAAGGGACGGCGAGGGGCCACGGCCCCTCGACCCCGCACCAAAGGCCCGCAATACTCAGGCGGCTGCGGCCTTGCGCGCGGGCAACTGGCGCTCCCAGGCCAGCGCGTTGGCGACAATCGTGTCGAGGTCGTCGAGACGCGGCTGCCAGCCGAGCGTGGCGCGGATTTTTTCAGACGCGGCGACGATCGCCGCCGGATCGCCGGCCCGGCGCGGCGCGAGGCGCACCTCGAAGTCGACGCCGGAAACCCGCTTCACCGCGTCGATCACCTGCGAGACGGAATAGCCGCGCGAGTAGCCGCAGTTGAAGATGTCCGAGGTGCCGCCCTTGCGCAGGTAGGCGAGCGCGGCCGAATGCGCGCGGGCCAGATCCATCACGTGGATATAGTCGCGCACGCAGGTGCCATCGATGGTGTCGTAATCGGTCCCGAACACGTCCATGCGTTCGCGCTGGCCGAGAGCCGTCTCGCAGGCGACCTTGATGAGGTGCGTGGCACGCGGCGTCGACTGTCCCGTGCGGCCTTCCGGGTCGGCGCCGGCCACGTTGAAATAGCGCAGCGCCACGAAGCGGATCGGATGCGCGCGCGCGGTATCGGCGAGCATGATCTCGGTCATCAGCTTCGACGAACCGTAGGGCGACATCGGCGCAGGCGTCGCCGTCTCGCCGACCGGGTTCTCGCGCGGATTGCCATAGACCGCCGCGGTCGAGGAAAAGATGAAGTGCTCGACGCCGGACTTCACCGCCGCCTCCAGCAGGGCGCGCGATTTCACGGTATTGTTGAGGTAGTAGCCGAGCGGATCGGCGACCGAATCCGGCACAACGATCGAGCCGGCGAAGTGGATGATGGACTGGATC
>CALFEM010000132.1 GCA_937950105.1 uncultured Alphaproteobacteria bacterium
CCCATGGTAGCGTTCCAAAAGCTCGTCGGCGAGTGTCCGGCCGCGATCGGCCATCGCCTCGAGCGGCGCCAGATAGATCGTCTCGTCCTGCCCCTTGTCGTCGATCCGCGACCGGTTTTTCAGTCCCAGCCGGGCGATCTTGAGCACCTCGCGCGCAATCTCGTTGACGCTGGTTGCGCCAAAAGGCGTTTTGAGCCCTGTCTTCGGCACCGCGTTGCGCAACGCCTCGCGGTCCGCCTCGGACCAGCCTTTGACCAGTTGCCACGCCGCCTCCAGCGCCGCCTCGTCGTAAAGCAACCCGGCCCAAAGCGCCGACAGCGCGGTAATCATGCTCCAGCGGCCGCCATCGGCACCGCGCATCTCCAGGAACCGCTTGAGCCGCACCTCGGGGAACAGCGTCGTCAGGTGATCGGACCAGTCGTCGATGGTCGGCAGCTCGCCTTCGAGCCCCGGCAGCTTACCGGCAATGAAATCCTTGAACGAGGCGCCGGCGACGTCGATGTAGTTGCCGTCGCGATAGACGAAGTACATCGGCACGCCGAGCGCGTAGTCGACGTAACGTTCGTAGCCCATGCCGCGCTCGAACACCCATGGCAGCATGCCGGTGCGCGCCTTGTCGGTGTCGCGCCAGACCTCGCTGCGCATCGACTTGAAGCCGTTGGGCCTGCCCTCGGTGAACGGCGAGGAGGCGAACAGCGCCGTCGCCACCGGCTGCAGGGCCAGCGACACGCGCAGCTTCTCGACCATGTCGACTTCGCTGGCGAAGTCGAGGTTCACCTGGATGGTCGAGGTCCGGTACATCATGTCGAGGCCACGACTGCCGACCTGCGGCATGTAGCGCGTCATCACCGCATAGCGCCGCTTGGGCATGCGCGGCGTCTCGTCCAGCGTCCACTTCGGCGAGAAGCCGAGGCCGAGAAAGCCGATGCCGAGAGGCTCGCCGACGTGCACCACCTCGATCAGGTGCTCGCTGGTCTCGGCCGCCGTCTCGTGAAGGCTTTCGAGCGGCGCCCCCGACAGTTCGAACTGCCCGCCCGGCTCGAGGCTGATGGTGCCGCCCGGCTCACCGTCCGGACGCTTCAGCGCGATGATGTTGTCGCCCTCGAGGATCGGCTCCCAGCCATAGCAGCCGATCATGCTCTCCATCAGAGCGCGGATGCCGCGCGGTCCCGCGTAGGGTACCGGCCCGAGCGTATCGGTATGGAAGACGAACTTTTCGTGCTCGGTGCCGATGCGCCAACGCGACTTCGGCTTTTCGCCCGCCGCGATCCACGCGATCAGATCGTCTTTGGAGCTGATCGGCGCGCTCGGCTCGCCATTGATGCGGGTCGACATGAGGTCTTGGCAGGCTCCCGAACCGGCTGTCAGATACGGCCGGAAGCCTGGCGCTTCGCCGGCTCGGCTGCCCGTCCATGCGAACGAGCGCAGGTGGCAGGGCGGCGCAAGTTATGGCCCGTTCGAAGCGCCCGCACAAGTCTCGTACCCGAAGCCGCGACGGCCGCTCCGCTCGGGCCGGAGTCAGTCGTCCGAACTCCAGCCGAGCGAGCCGAGTTCGCGCGGGAACTGGAACGGCTTCAGCGATGAGAACAGCCCGCCGGATGCGGGCTTTGGCACTTCGGCCGCGGTCGCCGCCGCGGCTGTGATGGCGGCCTCGGTGGAGGTCTTCACGATCGGTGGTTGAGCGGCCGCGGTAAGGCCGCGTGCGCCCGAAGTTCCCGCAGCAGGAGCGGCGCGCGCGGTCATCCTCGCGCTGACGGCGGGCGGCGCTCGCTCGTCTTTCCGCTTACGCGGCGCCGCAGCCATGCCGGGCAAGCGCTTCGACGGACTTGCCTCCACCGTCGTACGGCGGCGCTCCGGCGGCGGCGCGGCCACGGGAGCGGAGCGGACGATGATCTCGATTCCGGCCGCAGCGACGCTGTCGGTTGCGGCGGCGACAGGCAGGGTCGCGGCAGGCGGCGGCTCATGTCCGAGCGCCATGCGTCCGTCGAGCGTGGCGGCGGCCGCTGCCGTCACGACGGTAGTGGCGCGCTCGACCTGACCGCCGGGCAGCGTGGCGGGAGCGGTCTGGCCACTGGACGGCAAACCCTCGTCCTGACCTGGGTCGGCGGCGATCGACCCGGAGGGCGAAACCGCCACCACGGCCGCGGTGACAGTCTCCACAACCGCAGGGCGCGGACCTTGGCCCATGGCGGCCGCCGCAGCAGGTTGAGCGATCAACTGAGCCGCACTTCGGCCGCTCGCATCCGCCGGGGGCGAGCCCGGAACCCGACCATCGTTACCCAGGGCGGCCGCCGCCAGCGTTCGGGCCTTGACGAGGGCCGCGGCTTTGGCAAGGGCGGCGGTGTCCTCATCGCTCGCGCCGCCAGCAAATCGAAGGCTGATCTCTTCGGCCCGCGTGCGCACCTCGTCCGCGAGGGCCTTCACCTCGCCGGTATCGCGGCGCGCCTGTTGCAGCGTGCTCGAGAAGTCGGCGGTCGTCAGCTCTGTCATCGCCGCCGCGCTTCCGTCGCGCAGCAGCTCGGGCAGGTAGCTCGACATACCGGCGCCGAACGACGGCGCGTGAAGCTCTTCTGCCTCGCCAGCCCCGGAGCCGGCGCGGCGGGCACTGGCGAACAGCGCGGCTTCGAGGCGGCCAAGCGCCGAGGCCTCGACGAAACTGGGCAGATGTGTGGTTGATACGGGGGCTTCTGCCGGCTCGGCGCGGGCCATCCCCACCGGAGAGGACAGGAGGATCGCGGCGGTAAGTGTGGCCGCGACCGTGCTGCGGCGACCGGCAACCACATGCTGGCGCATACCCGCGCCAGCGGCGCGCGGCAATGGCTGAACGGCGATGGAGCGACAGGCTCCATGAGCGATGATTGACATGACGCACGTACCCCAACCCGATGCGCCGGACGTGTTGGTCCGGCCTGCGTGTCGCGGCGCCCTCTGCCGCCCTTCACTCTCCCTCGATCCTGGCCCGTGACCAGTTCAGCCGGTGACCACCTTCTCCCCAGAAGAGCCACCGCCCGCAACGCTCGCATTCCCATCGTCTCGCCAACCGCGGCGAGTTGCAAGAGCGACCGTTGCATACCCCACCCGTGCACTGCGACTGAGGCAGCGGCATGGCGCTGGCGTGCTGATCGAGCGTGTTCGCGGACATGCGAAAGCCGGGCAGCTTGCGCCGGCCCGGCTCGGACAACCGGAAGGGTGGAAGGGGGCGTGCGGCGTCAGTGCTGCGACTGCGACGGCGCCGAACTCAAAACGTCGAAATGCCCCGTGCGCAGGTCGAACTCGACCATCTGGCTGTCACGACCGCTCTCCGCAAGCAGGTGGACGTGAACCTCGTTGGCCCCGAGCATGGCGCCGCGATGGCCAATGTCGGCCAAGTTGAGCGTCGGCGACGCGGCGGCGAGGCGGCCGATGGCGAGCACGCTGCGCTGACCTTCCGCGTCGCGGCGGACGAGGATGAAGTTGGCGGAGCTGAGCGCCGGGCAATCCAGCAGCGAATAGATCGTGTGGACGTAACGGCGGCCCGACGCGCCGGTCAAGAACTGGAAGCGCTGCATCAGGTCTTTGTAGGTACGCCCCCAGCCGTGGTGCACCCCCA
>CALFEM010000133.1 GCA_937950105.1 uncultured Alphaproteobacteria bacterium
ATCGTGCTGCTCACCGGCGCGTCGAGCGGCATCGGTGCAGCGCTGGCTGCGGCTCTTCCCGACAGTCCACCACGACAGGCCCCGCTGATGTTCGACTCCCTGATCGCGTTCATCTCATCGAACCAGTTGCTGGTCGGCGGGATCGGCACGCTGGCATTCGGCTCGCTGATGTATCTGCTGCGCGCGCTGCCGGAGAAACTGTTCGACCTCGTCGAGCGGACCATCTGGACCAAGGTGTTCGTCGAGAGCCTTTCGAACGAGTATCGCGACGTCGATGCCTTTATCGAAGGATTGAGGCTGCCGTTCTTCAGCCGCTCGCTGGAGATGAAGGACGGCACCTTGAAGACGGGTTTCGGCAGCGGCTGGGGGATCTACGGCGGCACGCTGTTCCGGTATGCGAAGGCGAAGGCGACGCAGCAGATCGCGCCGTTCGAGACCATCACGCTGTCGTTCCTGACGCGCGATCGCGGCATCATCGAGCGCTTCATTCACGATGCGAGGCCCGAAGAGCACAGGAACTCCATCCACGTCACCATGTACGCGGCGGGCGGCAGCGCCGGTGGACTCAGGCGTCGCAAGCGCGGCCTCGACACCGTGTTCGTCGACGACGCCGTCAAGTCGCGGCTGGTCGAGCGCATCACGTGGTTCCTCGGCGCCGAGGACTGGCATTCGAAGCGCGGCATTCCGTGGAAGCTCGGCATCGTTCTCCATGGTCCGCCCGGCACCGGCAAGACCAGCCTGATCCACGCCCTCGCCTCCGACTTCGGCTTCGACATCAAGTACATCAAATCGCTGCACGGGCTCGGCGCCGCATTCCTCTCCGGCACGCGCAACGACCTCTTCGTCATCGAGGACATCGACACCATCTCGGGCGCGCTCAACCGCGACGGCAAGGATCGCATCGGCCTCGACTCCGGTGACGCGAATGCCGCGCGCGGCTCGGCGTTGCACGAGATCCTGAACTCCATGGACGGCATGCAGACGCCCGATGGCCTCAAGTTCATCGTCACCACCAACCACATCGCGCGGCTCGATCCCGCGATCGTCAGGCCGGGACGTATCGACGAGGTGATCGAGATCGGCCCGCTGTCGCTCGACAGCGCGCGGGCGATGTTTCGCGCCTTCTACGGTCGCGACGGCATCACGAGATACTCGCCGCGCACGGGTGCGGAGCTGCAGCAGTTGTTCTCGACCATGCCGGCGGATGCCGCCGAAGCAAAGCTCGCCGAACTCGCCGCCAAGGTGTGACTGACCGCGCTTGCCATCTCGCGATCAATCCACGACGAGCTTGCGCACCGCGCGCTCGATCCCCTTGGTGATGCGCGCGAGCCGGTCATAGTCGACCTTGTCGGGCGTATCGGTCGGCTTGTGATAGTGGGCGTAGCGGAACAAGGCCGTATCGGTGATCATCACGGCCTCGAAGCCGGCGTCAGCGAACGCCTTGTGATCCGACCAGCCGATGCCGGGAATGAAGCCGGGTGCAACACCGCCGGCAGTAGGGAACGCCGTCGTCTCCCGGAACGCACCGATCAGCTTCTGCATCAGCGTGCGCGATCCCGGCATCGCGACGAACGCGACGAAGTTCGCAGTGGTGGGATAGAACAGGCCGAGCGGCGCGGGATATTTCTGGCTGTTCGGCACGTCGGAATAGAACCCTATGGTTTCGAGCGACAGCATGGCCGAAACCGGTTCGCCGCGCTTGGCCAGCATTTCGGCGAAGCGGCGACTGCCCCAGTCGGGCGTGCCGAAGTACGGGTTCTCCTCGTTGGTGAACAGCACGACGATGACGCGCGCGTCGACACTGCCGACATCGGCGAGCAGCCGCGCGAGTTCGAGAGCCGCCGCCGTGCCCGTCGCGTTGTCGTTGGCGCCGGGCGTGTCGATCCAGCTGTCGTAGTGCGCGCCGACGACGATGGTACGACGCGGCTTGGCGCCGCCCTTGGGATCGATCGTGACGAAGATGTTGCGCGTCGGCTTTCCAGCGACCTCATACACCTGCCGCTCGGCCTTGAAGCCATAAGCCGCGAGCGTCTGCTCGATGTAGCCGGCCGCACGCTCCAGCGCCGCCGGATGGTGCAGGTTGTGCGGCTCGCTGGCGATTGTCGAGACGTGGCGTTTCAGACGTTGCGCCAGATCGGCTTCCTCGGTGGTCGCGGCCGGCAGAGCGCCTGCATGCGGCGTGCCCGGCACGGCGAGACCATACCAGCCGATGGCACCCGCGAGTGCGGCGAGGCCGGCGACCATCACCCCCAACCATCTCAATGCCCGCATGCCCTCTCCTGCCTTGCGCAGCGCTCGCGTGCCCTGACCAAATTGAACGTGCGGCGCAGGTATCGTCAACACGCGCGATATTGGGATCAGCCGATCTGGCCACCGTCGTAGCCGCAGGCGATGCGGGCGAGTGCGATGCGCATCGCTTCGGTATCGAGCGACGCCGCGAGCGCGCGTGCTTCCTCGCTGGCCGAAGCGAAGCCGCGCGCCCGCGCGAGCAGCTGCGCCAGCGTCGCCGCATCGAGCAGCGGCAGGCTCGCGAGCAGGCCCCGCGTCAGCTCGCGGGCGAGAACGTGATCGGGATGGCCGTCGTTGTCCGGCGCCTTGCCGATCTCGTACATGTGCGTGACGGCGCCCCAATCCGCGCGTACGGCGGGCAGCCGCTCGAAAACGTCGGCGCATTCCTCGGCGACATAGAACCGGTTCAACGTATCGTCGAGGCGGAAGCGATAGCCGGCGGCGAGCAGCATCGACTCCCACGCTTCGTGCGCGGGCTTGCCGGTCGCCGGGTCGATCGCTTCGGCGACGACGACCTTGGGGCGGAAGCGCGTCCAGTCGTTGCCGGCGATGACGTCGGCCTCCGCGCCTTCGACGTCGATCTTGAGGAAGTCGATCTGAGTGACGCCGTGCTGTTCGCAGAGACGGGCAAGCGTCGTCACCGACATGGTGACAGTGCGATATTGGTCGCCATGCACCTGCGACCGCGCGGCGTTGTCGGCGACCGTGGTGGTCAGCCCGTGCAAACGCGGAAACACGTGCAGATCGCAAGTGCCTTCGTGGCGCCCGACCAGCCCTTCGTGGATCACATCGCGCGGACGCACGCGCGAGTAGAGCGCTGCGAGGTTCCGCTGCGGCTCGACGACGATGCCGCGCCAGCCGCGCTCGTAGAAGAACATCGAAACATTGTCGGCCACCGGATGCCCGCCGCCGACGTCGATATAGAAGCCGGAAGCCCGGTCATCACCGCCGAGCGCGAGCCAGAGGTGCCAGTCCTCCATGTTCTGGGTATAGGACAGCGGCTTGCCGAGCGCGGTGGTGAGAGTTGAATGCATCAGCCTTGACCGCTCGTCACGTTGCCATCGTGCATCTTCTGTTCGAAGAACACGGCAGTTTCGAGTTCGGCCGGCGACAGCACGGCGAGCGGTTCCCCGCCGGGCTTCAGCAGCGTCGCGCCGCCGTTGGCGAAGCCGAGGACGCCGACGCGCTGCGCGGTTTCG
>CALFEM010000134.1 GCA_937950105.1 uncultured Alphaproteobacteria bacterium
GACCACCGAGATCTACACTCTTTCCCTACACGACGCTCTTCCGATCTCGTCTCGACGGTCACCGCATACGGCACCTCGTCGTGGACATACTGGTAGACCTTCTCGCGCGTGATCTCGGCGGCGAGCAGACGCAGCGGCGCGTCCGAAATCTCGTCCTCCGGGTAATGCCACGGTCCTTCCGGCACGCTTGCCGCCAGATGCGCGGCGAGATCGTCGACGCCCGAACCATTCTCGGCCGAGATCATGAAGGTGCGCGCGAAGGCGACGCGCTCGTTGATGGCCGCAGCGAGCGCCAGCAAGGCCGCCTTGTCGGTCACCTTGTCGACCTTGTTGAGCGCGAGGACGCGCGGCGTGCTCGTCGCGGCCAGCTTGTCGAGAATGCCGCTCGCCGTCTCGTCGAGACCGCGCACCGCGTCGACGACGAGGCAAACGACATCGGCGTCGCCCGCTCCGCCCCACGCCGCATCCACCATGGCGCGGTCGAGCCGCTTCTTCGGATCGAAGATGCCGGGCGTATCGATGAAGACGAGCTGGCTCGGGCCAAGCACCGCGATGCCGCGCACCGGCACGCGCGTCGTTTGCACCTTGTGGCTGACGATGGTGACCTTGGCGCCGACGAGGCGGTTCACCAGTGTCGACTTGCCGGCGTTGGGCGCGCCGATGACGGCGACGAAACCGCAGCGCGTCGCAGCGCTTTCGCCACCCTGGCCACGTCCGGTCTCGTCCGGGAGATCACTCACTCTTGCTCTCGCTCCATACACCTTCACGCCGCAGCATGGCGGTGGCGGCGGCCTGCTCGGCACCGCGTTTCGACAATCCCTCTCCCGCGGCCGCCGCCCGCCCGGCGATGCGCACCTCGGCGGTGAAGCGCGGCGCGTGGTCGGGGCCGATACGGCTCACCTCGATATACTCCGGCAGCGCGAGGCCCTGGCCCTGCGCCCACTCCTGCAACTCGGACTTGGCGTCGCGCGCGGCTTTCGGCCCCGGTTCCATCTGCTCGGACCACAGATGCAGCACCACGGCGCGCGCCTTGTCGAACCCGGCTTCGAGAAAGATCGCGCCGAGCAGCGCCTCCATGGCATCGGCGAGGATCGTCTCCTTGTCGCGACCGCCGCTGTCGGCCTCGCTGTCCGACAGGATCAGGCTTTTGCCGACATCGATGCGGCGCGCGACGACGGCGCAGGTCTGCCCGCGCACCAGCCGGTTGTAGCGCGCCGCGAGTTCGCCCTCGCGCGCTTCCGGGTAGGTGTTGCTCAAGACCTCGGCGATGGCGAGACCGAGCACGCGATCCCCGACGAATTCGAGCCGCTCGTTGTCGGCGCGCGGCGCGCCCGAGCCGCGCACGCTCGCATGCGTCAGCGCGCGCTCCATCAATTCACGGCTCTTGAAGGTGTAGCCGAGCGCCTTTTCCAGCGCCTTCAGCTCGGCGGGCTTGCGCGCCATGGTTCGCGTCCTAAACTGTAGAAATCCGGGCAGGACGCGCTGCAGCAGTCCATCGCGCTCCGACACCTTTTTAGCGAACCAGACCGAAGAAGCGGCTCCAGCGAATATCGAACGGCCACGTCCACGGTGCGAACAGGCGGAACGAGTCCGGCTCGTCGACGGCGGCGGAGAAGAAGATGATGTCGGCGCGGCCGACGAAATTCTCGAACGGGACGTAGCCGACGCCGCGCAGCGCCCGGCTGTCGGTCGAGTTGTCGCGGTTGTCGCCCATCATGAAATAGTGGTTGGCCGGAACCTTGTAGGGACCGACGTTGTCGAAGGGGCCATATGGCTCGCTGTCGAGCACGTGATAGGTGACGCCATTCGGCAGCGTCTCCTTGAAGCGCGGAATGGCGCGCGGCGGGCCGCCGTCCTCGCGCGTCGTGAAGGCGCCGTCGCGTACCTTCGGTATCTCGGCGCCGTTGATGAACAGCACAGATCGGAAGAGCACACGTCTGAACTCCAGTCACTTAGGCATCTC
>CALFEM010000135.1 GCA_937950105.1 uncultured Alphaproteobacteria bacterium
GGCTTCGGCTTCCGCGTGGGCGTTGTCGATGCCGCTGCCGCGCACGTCGAGCGCCAGCAGCACGTTCTCGACCGCCGTCAGCGTCGGAAACAGGTTGTAGGACTGGAACACGAAGCCGACCTGCTTGCGCCTGAGATCCGCGAGCCCTTCGGCGTTGAGCCCCTTGGTCGACTTGCCGTTGATGAGCAGATCGCCGCCGGTCGGCGACAGGATGCAACCGAGGATCGACAGCAACGTCGTCTTGCCGCTGCCCGACGGCCCCATCATCAGCGTCAGCTCACCGCCGTTGAGGTGCATGCTGACACCCTTGAGCACCTTGATCTGGATATCACCCGAGCCGAACACCTTGGTGATGCCGCGCGCCTCCAGGATGCCGCCGGTGCCTTTCGCGCCGGCATCCTTGGCCTTGCGCGGGGCGCCGGGCATCCCTGCCTGGGGCTTGGCTTGCTCGCTCATCATCTGCTCCATCGCTCGCTGTCCCGGCTTGCCGCCGCTCTGGTCGCGCACGTTTCGATGCCGGTATGGCCTGTCGTGCGGTTCGGCGCTGTTCCGCCTGGGACATTGGCTCGGGTTTGAAGGGGATCGAAGTCTGGCGGGTGGCAGTCTAGGCGTGGCTCGCGGTTGCATGGCCGCGAGTTGGCCGGTGTGGTGAACGGGGAGGGACGGTCCTCGGCCCCTCCCGCGTGAAGGCGTGGTCGCTGATCGCTCGCGTCATCGGCTGAACACTCCGGCCGGATCGATGCGGGTAACCTTGAAGATGGCGGATATGGCGGCGATGACGCACATGCCGAGCGTAACGCCGAACAGCGCCGCGCCGAGCCCCGGCGTCATGACGATGTTGAGCGTCGTGTCCTGCGACGCCCACAGGATGACGAGGCTGAGCATCATGCCGACGACATAGCCGATGAGGCCGGAGATGATCGCCTGCAGCAGGATCACCTGAATGATGTAGCCGGCGGAGGCTCCGAGCGCGCGCAAGGTGGCGAATTCGGCGAGGTGATCCTTGGTGCTCGAGTAGAGCGTCTGCGAGACGATGACGACGCCGACGATCAGGCCGAGCAGGGCGCCGGCGATGAGCGCGGCGCCGGCGCCGGTCTGGAACAGCCAGTAGTCGAGGCTGCGCTGGCGGAAGTCGTCACGCAGCAGCACCTCGGCATCCGGCAGCCGCTTGGCCAGTTCGTCGCGCACCTTGACGGGATCGGCACCCGGCTCGACGCGCACCAGCGTATAGGAGGATTGCTGTGCGCTGGCGCCGATCAGCTGCTGCGCCCGTTCGCGCGTCGTGAAGATGTAGGGCAGCGTCGTGAACGAGCGTATGCCCTTTGTGACGGCAGCGACCCGCACC
This sequence comes from uncultured Alphaproteobacteria bacterium, assembly GCA_937950105.1. Lineage (GTDB taxonomy): Bacteria > Pseudomonadota > Alphaproteobacteria > Rhizobiales > Hyphomicrobiaceae > JAEUMD01. The sequence continues at coordinate 1,346 of CALFEM010000135.1, forward strand.
TTGGTGCCATTGATCTCGGCCGTGTCGTCGATCTTCGAGATGCCGAGCTCCTGGAAGTAGGACTTGTCGGCCGCCACCGCCGAGGGCGCGCGGATGTCCTCCAGCGTGCCTTCGATAAGATTCCACGGCTTCAGGCCGCCATCGTACCAGTCGGTACCGACCAGCAGGATGGTGGTCGCGCCGCCACTCGGCTTGCGCCACGACGAGAACGCGACAACGAGATTCTCGACACTGGCGACGCCCGGCGCCGACAGCGCCGAGAAGCGCTCGCGTCCGGTGAGCAGGGAAGGATCATCGAAGCTCTTGGTGCCAACCGGAACGATCCAGACGTCGCCTTCGGTCTGGTCGAGCACGGCGGCGATGGTGCGCTCCGAGCCGATGTAGAGGCCGCACTGAACCGCGACGAGGACCACCGAGAAGACGATGCCGGTGAGGGTGACGACGAGGCTCAGCTTGTCGTGAAAGAGGTTCCGGTATGCGAGCTTCGGCGCCATGTGCAGCCGGCGGCCCTTGCTCCTGGATGGCGCGGACGGCGCGCTGGCAGCGCCTGCGGCAGCGGCCTGGTTGCTCTTGAGCTGCATGGTTCGAAATCTCCCCGCCGCGGCACGGCACTCGCTGGAATGGTCCAGGAAGCAATCTGGCAGTCGCAACGTCCGGCCGATTTGGGTCAGGATGTGCGCTCTCTGCTTCAAGATCAATCGGTGAAGCGCGGGGATGGTCAAAACCCGCGCTCACCGTGAAAGGTAAAAGGGAGCGGACATGCCGCTCCCCGTCGCCTCGTTCCTCAGTTTGCGCAGGGAACCGAGATGGTCAGCCCGGCGCTCGGGATGAACTTGCGGCAGTCGAGCGGCCGCTTGGACGGCGCCTCGGCGGTGCTCACGGCCGCCTTGACCGGCGTGCTGTCCAGGTCCTTGGCGGTTTCATCGCCGAGCACGATCTTCGGCTCACCGATGGCAACCTCGGCCTGGACACCTTCCGGGCGCCCGGGAACCGGGGCGGCTTCCG
>CALFEM010000136.1 GCA_937950105.1 uncultured Alphaproteobacteria bacterium
GTGCCTAAGTGACTGGAGTTCAGACGTGTGCTCTTCCGATCTTTTCGGGCAGCGCGTCGGCCTTGGGAAAGCGCTCATAGAGCGCGTCGCCGATCTTGTCGGGCGGATAGACCTTGGCGTCGCGGCGCCTGAAGAATGAGAACATTGCGGGCTCCCGTCTCGGGATTTCAGTCACGGTATCCAGAAGGCGAGCTTGCCGTTATTGGCCGCGGCCAGCGCGGTCAGCTCGTCGAGCACGCGCTTGACGGTCGTATAGTCGGCCAAGAGCTCGCGCGTGGTCAGGACTTCCCATTCCTCGGCCTCCGCGGCTTCCTCCGGAAGATGCTCGATCTCGGGCGACAGACCGGCTTCGACCAGCCGGGCGGCAAAGGCGTCGGCGTCGGTCCGGCGCTGGAACAGGAAGGCGAAGTCGATCGCCCGAGGCTCGCAGGACGACTGTCCGCGCAGCATCGACTGGTACAACTTGTCGCCAATGTCATCCTCGGGATAGCGCGTCAGATCGCGCAACTCGTAGCTGCCCTCGTCGTCGTCCCTGGTCATCGTTGTCGCGCTCCCCCGTCGCGGCGTCTCCCCCTCTTTTCCGCCGCTCCGAAACTCCCATATCTCGGTGCGGGACGGGGTTGCGAGTGCCGCCAGAGGGCTCGAAGCCCCCCATGTTCGAGTGTTCTCATACAACACCAAAGGCGGTGAGACAGCGCTCTTCGCAGGCGTCTCGACCGTGCAGAAAGGACGAGTCATGAATTTCGATCGTTATACGGATCGCGCCAAGGGTTTTGTCCAGTCGGCGCAGAACCTCGCGGTGCGCGAGGGGCACCAGCAGCTTGCGCCCGAGCATCTTCTCAAGGTTCTCCTCGATGATTCCGAAGGATTGGCGGCGGGCCTGATCGCCCGGGCCGGTGGCCAGCATGCGCAGGCGCTACAGGCGGCGGAGCGCGCGCTGGCCAAGCGTCCCGCGGTTTCCGGCAGCGGCGCCGGTCAGGTCTATATGTCGCAGGAGCTGGCGCGCGTTCTCGACAGCGCCGAGCAGATCGCCGAGAAGGCGGGGGACAAGTTCGTCACCGCCGAGCGGCTGCTGCTGGCGCTGGCGCTCGACAAGAGCAACGCTGCCGGCAAGATCCTTGCCGATGCCGGCGTCACCGCGCAGGGCTTGAACCAAGCCATCGAGGCCATCCGCAAGGGCCGCACCGCCGACAGCGCATCCGCCGAGCAGGCGTATGATGCGCTGAAGCGGTATGCGCGCGACCTGACCGAGGCGGCGGCCAGTGGCAAGCTCGATCCGGTGATCGGCCGCGACGAGGAAATCCGTCGCACCATCCAGGTTCTCTCGCGTCGCACCAAGAACAATCCCGTGCTGATCGGCGAGCCCGGCGTCGGCAAGACGGCGATTGCCGAAGGCTTGGCGCTGCGCATCGTCAAGGGCGACGTTCCGGACAGCCTGCGTGACAAGAAGCTGCTGTCACTCGACATGGGCTCGCTGATCGCGGGCGCCAAGTATCGCGGCGAGTTCGAGGAGCGGCTGAAGAGCGTGCTCAGCGAGGTGACGGCCGAGGAAGGCCGCATCATCCTGTTCATCGACGAGCTGCACACCATCGTCGGCGCCGGCAAGGCGGACGGCGCCATGGACGCGTCGAACCTGTTGAAGCCGGCACTCGCGCGCGGCGAGTTGCACTGCGTCGGCGCGACCACGCTCGACGAGTACAGGAAGCACATCGAGAAGGACGCGGCGCTCGCCCGTCGCTTCCAGCCGGTGTTCATCACCGAGCCGACCGTCGAGGACACCATTTCGATCCTGCGCGGCCTCAAGGAGAAGTACGAGCTGCATCACGGCGTGCGCATCACCGACAGCGCGCTCGTCGCCGCTGCGACCTTGTCGAACCGCTACATCACTGACCGCTTTCTGCCCGACAAGGCCATCGACCTCGTCGACGAGGCGGCCTCGCGCCTCAAGATGGAGATCGACTCGAAGCCCGAGGAGCTGGACCGCATCGACCGCGATCTGATGCAGATGAAGATCGAGCGCGAGGCGCTGCGCAAGGAGACCGACGCCGCGTCGAAGGATCGTCTCGAAAAGCTCGAAAAGGGTATCGCCGACCTCGAGGAGCAGAGCCGCGATCTGACCGCGCGCTGGGAAGGCGAGCGCGACAAGCTCGGCAGCGCGCAGAAGCTGAAAGAGGAGCTGGACCAGCGCCGCGGCGAGCTGGAGCGTGCGCAGCGCAAGGGCGATCTCGCGCGCGCTGGCGAGCTGGCCTACGGCTTGATCCCGGACCTCGAAAAGCGCATCGCGGACATCGAGAGCGATAGTGCGGCCAAGTCGGTGATGGTCGAGGAGGCGGTGACGCCGGACCAGATCGCGGGCGTCGTCTCGCGCTGGACGGGCGTACCCGTCGACAAGATGCTCGAAGGCGAGCGCGACAAGCTGCTGAAGATGGAAGATGCGCTGGGCCGTCGTGTCATCGGCCAGAAGGAGGCGGTGATTGCCGTCTCGACGGCGGTTCGCCGTGCGCGTGCCGGCCTGCAGGCCCCGAACCGGCCGATCGGCTCTTTCATGTTCCTCGGACCGACGGGCGTCGGCAAGACCGAGCTGACCAAGGCTCTGGCAAGCTTCCTGTTCGACGACGAGAGCGCCATGGTGCGCATCGACATGAGCGAATACATGGAGAAGCACTCGGTCGCCCGCCTGATCGGCGCGCCTCCGGGCTATGTCGGCTACGAAGAGGGCGGCCAGCTGACCGAGGCGGTGCGGCGGCGGCCGTATCAGGTCGTGCTGTTCGACGAGATCGAGAAGGCGCACCCGGACGTGTTCAACGTGCTGCTGCAGGTGCTCGACGACGGCCGCCTGACGGACGGCCAGGGCCGCACGGTCGACTTCAAGAACACCATCATCATCCTGACCTCGAACAGTGGTGCGGAGTATCTCGTCAACCAGAAGGAGGGCGACGATACCGAAGCCGTGCGCGAGCTGGTGATGGGTGAGGTGAAGGCACGGTTCCGGCCCGAGTTCCTCAACCGTCTCGACGAAATCATCCTGTTCCATCGTCTGCAGCGCAGCGAGATGGGCGCCATTGTCGACATCCAGATGAAGCGGCTGGCGAAGCTGCTGGCGGATCGCAAGATCACTGTGCAGCTCGATGACGCGGCACGGACCTGGCTCGCCAACCGCGGCTACGATCCCGCCTATGGCGCGCGCCCGCTGAAGCGCGTGATCCAGAAGAACGTGCAGGATCCGCTCGCCGAGCAGATCCTCGCGGGCGGCGTCAAGGATGGCGATACGGTGCGGGTGTCGGTGCGTGATGGCGCGCTGACGATCAACGATTGGCCCGTGCAGGCGGCGGCTTGAGACGTCGGCGAAGGTGCAGGCGGCTTGCGCGCCGCCTGCACAAAATCGAGACGAGCGCAGGCGGCGGCTTGAGACGTTGGCAGAGCTGCAGGTGGCACGGGGACCGGTGGCAGGCGCTGCCGGTCCTTCGCATGTCAGACGTGCCGCTTCGGCCACCGCGTTAACCGATGGCTAAGGGTTGTGTGCAACGCTCCGAAACATGCTGAGCGGCGGGAATGCCCTTGCGCGTGCGATGCCGAGAGAGCTGCAATCTTTGCGCAGCGCGATCCCGGCCGCCCCATAACTGCGGCACACTGGAGCGTCGGCTGCCCGATGCCAGGCTTTTCCTCTAAAACCTATGATTGGTCGTGCAGTCGGTCCGAGGCGGCACCGTCCGAAGACCTCGACGGTGTGCTGCCACCGGCGTATCTCGCCGATCTATCGCTGGCAGAGCTCGACTACGAACGCCGTCTGGCGAGGATTCCGCAATCCGCGCGACCGCGCGTGCTGGCGTTGCTGCTCGCCGTGCAGCCCGAAATCGTGCGTCTGGCCAGCGTGGCGACCGTCTCCGGCAGCATCGCCAATGCGCTCGCTCGCGCTGGCTCGGCCGGAAAGTTGCGCCTCCCGAAGCTGCGCGTGCGCTCGTTGCTGCGTTTCTTTCCGACTCCGTCGTCGAATTACATGCTCGCGGCATCCCGGTTGCGCCGGATGGCGCCGGACTCGCGGACCATCGACAGCCTCACGAGTTTCGACGCGGCGCTGGGACAGGCAACCCAGGCAACCGTATCGCTGGCCGCCAACAGCTTCGTCCTCGATCCGGCGCGGGTGACCGCGGACCTGCTCGCGGCGCGGTGGCGCGAGGCGTGCAGTGCCGCGATGACCTTGCTTCGTGCCATCGACACTGATCTTGCCGAATTCAGGCTCGAAAGCCGCTCGTCGGCGGTGCAGCCTCTACTCCAAGGGTTGGTTGAGGTCGCCGATGGCGGGTGGCCGATGCTCGATCCCGAAGGACAGCCCGTCATGCCGCAATGGGCGGACACCCGGCGGCAGCCGCGTGTGGCCGTCGCCTGCCCCGCCCTGCTGCATCACGATCGCGGCTATGCCGATGTGCTGGTGACGGACGTCTCGACGCTGGGCGTCGGCCTTCGCTGCGGTGTGCCGCTGATCGTCGGCTCTCGCGTCATGCTGTTCGTCGATGCGGCGATCGTCATGATCGGTCGCGTGGCGTGGTCGCGTGGCGATTCGGCAGGCGTCGAGTTCGACCAGCCGTTCTTCGAACAGTCGCCCGAGTTGCGCTTCCTGATGCAGCGGCTGGCGCCGTTCGACGAGACGTGATGGGGCGCGCTGGTTCGCCGCCTCAGCGGCTCGCGGACATCACCGGAGAGCGGTGCATCAGCTCGTCGACACGGGCCAGCTCCTTCTGGAAATCGCCGAGCTGCTTGCCGTCGAGCTGCTTCTCACGCTGAACCTGGATCGACATCGGATTGACGAAGCGCGTGTTGACGAGCAC
>CALFEM010000137.1 GCA_937950105.1 uncultured Alphaproteobacteria bacterium
TTTTTTTTTTAATGATACGGCGACCACCGAGATCTACACTCCTTCCCTCCACGACGCTCTTCCGATCTCGCCATGGACATCCACGGCGGTCGCGCCATCTGCGACGGGCCTTCGAACTACCTGCAGTCGGCCTATCAGATGGTCCCGGTCGGCATTACCGTCGAGGGTGCCAACATCCTGACGCGCACGCTCATCACCTTCGCGCAGGGCGCACTGCGCGCCCATCCCTACCTGTACAAGGAAGTGCAGTCGGCGCAGAACCCCGACCAGGCCGCAGGTCTCAAGGCGTTCGACCAGGCCTTCACGGGCCACGTCTCATATGCCATCTCGAACGTCGCCGGCTCGTTCTTCCACAATCTCACCGGCGGCATGTTCGGCATGATGCCGGAACGCGCCTACGGAACCGCGGACTGGTACCGCCAGCTGTGGCGCTCGGCGCGTTCGTTCGCGCTGGTGTCGGACCTGACGGTCGCTTTGCTCGGCGGCGGTCTCAAGACCAAGCAGAAGCTGACCGGGCGGCTCGCCGACGCGCTGTCGGAACTCTACCTGCTGTCGTGCGTGGTGAAGCGCTTCGAGGACGATGGCCGGCCGATGGGTGACGAACGCATCGTTGAACTCGCTGCGCGCAACGCGCTCTATCGCTTCGACGAGGCGATGGTGGGGGTGATCGACAACTTTCCGATCGCATCGGCGCGCGTGCTCATGCGCGTCTGCGTGTTTCCGCTCGGCCGCCGCCGCCGGCCGGCGAGCGATGCGCTCGGCCACCACATTGCCCGCCAGTGCCTCGAGCCCGGCGAGATGCGCAACCGCCTGACGCGCGACATCTTCGTCTCGCGCGACGTCGACGATCCGACCGGTCTGCTCGAGGTAACGCTTGAGAAGGTCGTGGCCGCGGCGCCGCTCGAAAAGAAGCTCGAGAAGGCGATCCGTGACGGCGTCGTGCGCCGCTACCATGGCATCGACTGGTTCGACGACGCCGTCGCCAAGGGCGTGCTGACCGAGAGCGAGGCATCGCAGTTGAAGGAACTCGAGCGGCTGGTCGCGCGTGTGATCGCGGTCGACCACTTCGATCCCGCCGAGGTCAAGCCCAACTACATGAAGGCCGGTCACAACACACGCAACGTGAAGTCCGTCGCCGCCGAGTAGGTGGTCCCCCGGCCCCCTGCACATGCGACGGCGCACGCGAGCCACCATTCACCAGGAGTACGGCATGACGCGAGAGTTGCTCACCGATCTCAAGGACTGGCGGTTGACGCTCGATATCGAGGGCATCGCCTGGGCGACCTTCGATCGCGAGGGCGAGAGCGCCAACGCGCTCGGACGCCGGCCACTCGAAGAGTTGATGCGGATCGTCGGCCGCGTCGAGGAGGCGGTGCAGGCGAGCGAGGCGATCGGTCTCGTCATCCAGTCCGGCAAGGACAAGGGCTTCATCGTCGGGGCGGACATTCGCGAGTTCGACCAGTTGACGACGGAAGCGGCGGTCGTCGATGCCATCCGCCCCGTCAACGCACTGCTCGACCGCATCGAACGCATGCGCGTGCCGGTCGTGGCGGCGGTCCACGGCGTCTGCGTCGGCGGCGGGCTCGAGCTGATCCTCGCCTGCCACTACCGCATAGCGACCCGCGACGACAGCACGCGCATCGGCTTTCCCGAGGTGAAGCTCGGCATCTTCCCGGGCTTCAACGGCACCGCGCGATCCATCCGCCAGGCCGGTCCGATCTCGGCCATGGACGCCATGCTGACCGGCCGCATGATCTCGGCCACGGTCGCGCGCCGCCTCGGCTTCCTCGATCAACTCGTCGACAGTCGCGGTGCGCTGCACTGGGCAGCGCGGCGCGCGGTGGTCGAGAAGCGCAAGTCGCAACCCGCGCCGCAGAGCAGGATGCTGCTGGCGCGCTGGCCGGCGCGCTCGTTCGTCGCCGGCAAGATGCGCGAGCAGGTGAAGCGCGAGGCGCGCGAGGCGCACTATCCCGCGCCCTATCGCCTGATCGACCTGTTCGAGAGCCACGGCGGCAACCTCGAGGCGATGAAGGCACACGAGACGCGCGCCTTCGCACCGCTCATGGTGTCCGATACCTCGCGCAACCTGCGCCGCGTGTTCCGTCTGTCGGAAGCCTTGAAGGCGCAGGCGCCGAAGGGCCTCGAGTGGACGCCGCGCCGCGTGCACGTCATCGGCGCCGGAACCATGGGTGCCGATATCGCCGGCTTCTGCGTCGCCGCCGGTATGGAAGTGACGCTGCAGGATTTGTCGCCCGCGGTCATCGAAAAGGGTACCAAGGCGCAGTCACGGCTGTTCGCCAAGCGCTTCAAGACCAAGGCGACGCGTGACGCGGCGAAGGCGCGCCTCATCGCCGATCCCGAGGGTGCGGGCCTCGCGCGCGCCGATCTCGTCATCGAGGCGATCGTCGAACGGCTCGACGTCAAGCAGAAGCTGTTCGCCGACATCGAGGCGAAGGTGAAGCCCGACTGCGTGCTCGCCACCAACACCTCGTCATTGCAGATCGAGGACATCGCATCGGCGATGCGCGATCCCTCGCGTCTGGTCGGTATCCACTTCTTCAATCCGGTGGCCAAGATGCCGCTGGTGGAGGTGGTGCGCGGCGCGGGCAGCGATCAGGGTATGATCGACAAGGCGAGCACGTTCGTCACCGCGATCGGCAAGTTTCCGCTGGTGGTGAAGAGCGTTCCGGGCTTCCTCGTCAACCGCGTGCTGGCGCCCTACATGCTCGCCGCCATGAAGCGCGTCGACCAGGGTGAGGACATCCAGAAGATCGACGAGGCGGCGCGCACCTTCGGCATGCCGATGGGGCCGATCGAGTTGGCCGACACGGTCGGGCTCGATGTCTGCGCGGACGTGGGCAAGATTCTCGGGCTCGAGGCGCAAGGTGCCGGCGGGCGGCTGGAGCGGCTGGTATCGGCCGGCAAGCTCGGCAAGAAGACCGGCGAAGGCTTCTACGTCTGGAAGGACGACAAGCCGGAGAAGAAGCTCGAAACCTATTCGGAGGCGGAGCTGGAGCGATTGGGGCGCGAGCTGGTCGAGCCGCTGATCGCCGAAGCGCGCCGGGCGCTCGACGAGGGCGTCGTTGCCAATGCCGATCTGGTCGATGCCGGCGTGATCTTCGGCACCGGCTTCGCCCCGTTCCGCGGCGGCCCGCTGCACTACGCGAGCGAGAGTGGCGGGCCGGGCGGCGAGCGCCGCGTCGCGGCCGAGTGAAGAGAGGGCCGTCCTCATGCCGGTCAACACGCGCGCCGAGACGATCGCCGCGATCGAGCGCAACGCCGAGGCGATCCGCCGTCTCGGCGCCACCGCGCTCTATCTTTTCGGTTCGGCTGCGCGCGACGAACTCAGCCCTGACAGCGACATCGACGTGTTCATCGACTGCGAGCCGGATGGCTCGTTTACGTTCGTGGAATGGTTCCGCATGGAGGAGCTATTGGAGGAGGAACTCGGCCGAGAGGTTGAAGTGGCGACGCGGCGGGGGCTGCATCCGCTGCTGAAAAGCAATATCGAACGTTCCGCGATCAGGATTATCTGAAGTGCCGGTCAATCCGCTCGTGCTCCGACTGAGGGATCTGCTCGCCGCGATCGATGCGGTTGGCGACTTCGTGCAAGGACACGACTTCGACAGCTACAGTGCGGATACGAAGACGCGCTGGTCGGTCGAGCGCGCAATCGAAATCGTCTCGGAGGCCTCCCGGCACATCCCGACAGAAATGACCGAACCCTATCCACACATACCTTGGCGGGATGTGCGGGCCGTGGGCAACCGGCTGCGGCACGAGTACTTTCGTGTCGACGAAGCCGTGACCTGGAACATAGCAACCCGATCGCTTCCCGAGCTTCGAGCGGTGATCGCCGCAATGCTCGTGGATGTCGAGCAGACGAAGCAATAACAGGCGCAACGTATCGCCCGGAGGCCCGACTGATGAACCAGACCTTGCGCCGCGTGGCCGTCATCGGCGGAGCCCGCATCCCAGATCGGAAGAGCACACGTCTGAACTCCAGTCACTTAGGCATCTCGT
>CALFEM010000138.1 GCA_937950105.1 uncultured Alphaproteobacteria bacterium
GTTCCGGTTCGGCCGGATGGTCCCCGACCGGTGGCAGCGCCCAGATGTGCAGCGCGACCAGGCCGACGATCACGAACGGCAGCAGGTAGTGCAGCGAGAAGAAGCGGTTGAGCGTGGTGCCGGAAACCGAGTAGCCGCCCCACAGCCATTCCACGATCGCCGTGCCGACGCCCGGCAGGACCTGGTCGATCGACGAGAACAGGTTGGTGATGACGGTGACGCCCCAGAAGGACATCTGGCCCCAGGGCAGCGCGTAGCCCATGAACGCCGTCGCCATCATGGCGAGGAAGATGAACACGCCGAGGATCCAGAGGATCTCACGCGGCGCCTTGTAGGACCCGTAGTAGAGACCGCGGAAGATGTGCGTGTAGACGGCGACGAAGAACATCGACGCGCCGACCGCGTGCATGGCCTGGATCATCCAGCCGTAGTTGACGTTGCGGCGGATGTGGTCGACCGAGTTGAAGGCTTCCGCACCACTCGGCTGGAAGTGCATGGCGAGCACGATGCCGGTGACGAGCTGCGCGACGAGGCAGAACGTCAGGATGCCGCCGAAGGTCCACCAGTAGTTGAGGTTGCGCGGAGTCGGGAAGTCGACGAACTGACCATGCATCAGGCGCATGATCGGAAGGCGCTCGTCAAACCACTTGCCGACGCGTGAGGTCGGCTGATAGCTCGATTCGTGAGACATGAGACCCCTCAGCCGATCTTGATCTTGGTATCGGAGGTGAAAGCGTACGGCGGAATGTCGAGATTGCGCGGCGCCGGACCTTTGCGGATGCGACCCGACGTATCGTAGTGCGAGCCGTGGCACGGGCAGAACCAGCCCTTGTACTCACCCTTTTCGTCGCCGAGCGCCTGGCCCTTGGGAATGCAGCCCAAGTGGGTGCAGATGCCGATGGCGACCAGCCAGTTCTCCTTGCCCTTGATGGTACGGTTGGTATCCGCGGCATTGGCATCGGCCGGGATGTTGGCGTTGCGCGCCACGTCGTCCGGGAGATCCTTGAGCGGGGTCTCGACGGCGGCCTTGACCTCGTCCGCCGTGCGGTTGCGGATGAACACCGGCTTGCCGCGCCACATCACCGTGATCGCCTGCCCCTGCTTGACCGGCGCCAGATCGACCTCGGTCGAGGCGAGCGCCTGAGCGCTCTTGTCAGGGTTCATCTGCTGGATGAACGGCCAAAGCGTGATCGCACCACCGACGGCTGCGAATGCGTTGCCGGCGATGATGAGAAAATCCCGGCGGTTTGGCTCATCGGCGTGAGATGCCACGTGCGCCTCCCATTTGATTGCGGACTGAAGCGTCCGAGATGCACCGGGCACCCCATCGCGCGCGGCCCACTGGGGCTCACGTCGGCGAGCGGTGCCCGACGAAGGTCGGAATTCCTGGCCGTCGGTCCTTCCCCGGTCCCCGGCCACGCGCTCTTTTGGCATCCTTTGGCACTAGCCTCAAGGCTGCGAAAGGTGGACGGATCAGGGCAATTTGGCGCACGACACTTCTCCGAGCCGCAGCCGAGTGCCACCTATGCGAATTGCCCTGTACCAGCCCGACATCGCCCAGAACACCGGCACCATCCTGCGACTCGCAGCGTGCCTGTCGGTTCCCGTCGAGATCATCCAGCCGACGGGATTTGATATGACGGACAGGGCGTTACGCCGTGCGGGACTGGATTACCTCGAGCACGTCGACATCATCCGCCACGAAAGCTTCGCCGCCTTCGATTTAGCCCGGCGCGCGGCCGGCCGTCGCATGATGCTGCTCACCACCCACGGCGATACACCCCTGCAGCACGCCCGCTTCGAGCGCGCCGACGTGCTGCTGCTCGGCCGCGAGAGCGCCGGTGTCCCCGACAGTGTGCACGCCCTCGCCGAATCGCGAATCGCAATCCCGATGCGCGGCGGCCTGCGCTCGCTCAACATTGCCGTTGCGGCCGGAATTGCGCTCTGGGAAGCTCTGCGGCAGACGGACGGGCTCGCGGGCGCAGCTATGGGCCCGCCGGAAACGTGAACACGGAGACACGATCATGCGCACGCTGCTCGCCGCTGCTCTGACGGCCCTGGCCGCCGCCAGCCCCTTCACGGCGCGCGCCGCCGACGCGATCCCGAACCTGGTCGGCACGTGGACCGGTGACAACCACACCATCTCCGACAAAAAGGGCCTCAAAACCTGGCAGAAGACCATCACCATCACCGAGCAGACCGACCGCCGCTTCCGCGGTCACTTCATCTATTCGGCGGGACGCAAGGATTTCTTCGGCGTCGTCTATCCCGACAACCAGACCTTCACGTGGGTCGCCTCCGACAGCAAGGGCTACAACCACGGCAAGATCCTCGCGCCCGATCGCATTGCCGCCTGCTACGTCGAGCCGGGCGAAGAGGCGACGGCGGGATGCGCGGAACTGGTCAAGGAGACACGTTAGTCGAAGGTCGCTGAAGCAACCGCGACCGTTGACGTACGGAGTCGTCGCCGTGCTAAGGTCACGAGACGCCTGCACAATGTCGTCAATGACGTAATTTGCCACGGTGCCGCCGCGCATGACGCCGACCGAGACGATCATCGAGACCAAGGGGCTCGGCAAGAACTTCAGCGGTTTCTGGGCTGTCCGGAACGTCGATCTCAAGGTGCGCCGCGGCACCATTCACGCCCTGATCGGCCCGAACGGCGCCGGCAAGACCACCTGCTTCAACCTGCTGACCAAGTTCCTCGCCCCGACCACGGGACGCATCTATTTCAACGGCCTCGACATCACCGATCTGGCGCCGGCCAGCGTCGCGCGCCTCGGCCTCGTGCGCAGCTTCCAGATCTCGGCCACTTTCCCGCATCTCAGCGTGCTGGAGAACGTGCGCATCGCCCTGCAGCGGCCGCTCGGCACCTCGTTCCATCTGTGGCGCCCGGAGCGCTCGCTCGATGTGCTGAACGACCGCGCGCGCGCCCTGCTCGATGACGTCGGGCTCGGCGGCTACGCGAGCCATCTCGCGGTCGAACTGCCCTACGGCCGCAAACGCGCGCTCGAGATCGCAACGACACTGGCCCTCGAGCCCGAGATGCTGTTGCTCGACGAGCCGATGGCCGGCATGGGCCGCGAGGACATCGCCCGCATTTCCGCGCTCATCCGCCGGGCCGCCGCCAATCGCACGGTGCTGATGGTCGAGCACAACCTGAGCGTGGTCGCGAGCCTGTCGGATACCATCACCGTGCTCGCACGCGGCGAAATTCTGGCCGAAGGACCTTACGCCGAGGTGTCGCGCAATCCGCAGGTGGTCGAGGCGTACATGGGTACCGGCGCGGGCGTTGCGTAGGGCCATGCGGGGGCCGCGCATGGTTGAGGCGGCCGCCACCGAACTCAGCGTCGCCGATGTCCACGCCTGGTACGGCGAGAGCCATATCCTGCACGGCATGACCTTCGACGTGAAGCGCGGCGAGGTCGTGACACTGCTCGGCCGCAACGGCGCCGGCAAGACCACCACCATGCGCGCCATCATGGGCCTCGTGCGCCATCGCAAGGGGTCCATCAAGGCCGAGGGGACCGAGACCATCGCGCTCACCCCGCATCGCATCGCCCGGCTCGGCATCGGCTACTGCCCGGAGGAGCGCGGCATCTTCGCCAGCCTCGACGTCACCGAGAACCTGCTGCTGCCGCCCGTGGTGAAGCCCGGTGGCATGAGCCTGGATGAGGTCTATGCGCTGTTTCCGCGTCTCAAGGAGCGCGGCGCCAGTCAGGGCACCAAGCTCTCCGGCGGCGAGCAGCAGATGCTCGCCATTGCCCGCATCCTCAGAACCGGCGCCACGCTGCTGCTGCTCGACGAACCGACCGAGGGACTTGCCCCCGTCATCGTGCAGCACATCGGCGAGATCATCCGCACCTTGAAGGCGCGTGGTCTCACCGTGCTCCTGGTCGAGCAGAACTTCCATTTCGCCGCGACCGTCGCAGACCGCCACTACGTCGTCGAGCACGGCACTGTCGTCGACATGTTCACGAACGCCGAACTCGCGGCCAACCAGAAAAAGCTCGAGGGATACCTCGGCGTCTAGTCAGAACCGGAGGAACGACCAATGAAACTCACCCGCTGCGTGGCCGGCGCCCTTGCCGCCACCCTGATGGCATCCGCGGCATCGGCCGATGTCACCGACGGCGTCGTCAAGATCGGCGTGTTGACCGACATGAGCGGCACCTACTCCGATCTTTCGGGAGCGGGCTCGGCGTGGGCCGCGAAGAAAGCCGCCGAGGACTACGCCAGGATCAATCCCGACCTGAAGGTCGAGATCGTCTCCGCCGATCACCAGAACAAGGCCGACATCTCCGCCAACACGGCGCGCCAGT
>CALFEM010000139.1 GCA_937950105.1 uncultured Alphaproteobacteria bacterium
CCCTCGTTTCCCAGCCCGTCAAGCTCGAAGCGCAGGACAATCTCAGCGTGGTCAAGGCCGACGTGCTCGACGAGGCAGCGCTGGCCGGCTTGCTGCGAGGTTACGGCGCTGTCCTGAGCGCGTTCAGCGGGCAGGCGCAAGCCGACGTTCTCGGCTACTACCTGCGCGGCTTCCGCTCGATCATCGCCGCGGTGAAGAACTCCGGTGTGCCACGCCTGTGATGGTGGGCGGTGCGGGCAGCCTCGAAGCGGCGCCAGGCGTGCTGGTGATCGACACGCCGCAGTTCCCGGAGGCGTGGAAGGCGACCGCCGAGGGCGCGCGGCAAGCGCTGGAGTTGCTGAGGCAGGAGCGCACGCTCGACTGGACCATGCTCAGTCCCTCGGCGATGCTCGAACCAGACAAGCGGACCGGTCAGTTCCGACTCGGCGACGACCGACTACTGGTAGACGCGAACGGCGAGAGTCGCATCTCGCTGGAGGACTACGCGGTGGCGATGATCGACGAACTCGAGAAGCCGGCACATTCGCGACGGCGTTTCACGGTCGGGTACTGAGCTTCAGCGTCCGCGCGCTGCCCGCTCGCGCTCTTCGTGGCGCCGCTGCACGTCCGCGGGCCACGTCGAACGAATGTACGCGAGCACGGCACGGATCTCGGGGTCGGAAAGCGTGCCACCGAACGCCGGCATATCGCTCTCGTAGCCCGCGGGCGCGTATTTTTCGACACCGTCCTTCACGATCCCGAACAGCACATCCGACGGATGGTGCCAGGTATGACCGGTCGCGTCGTGCGGCGGCGCCGGCATGCGCCCCGAAGGCAGGCGCTTCATCCAGTCGGGCTGGCCTACGAGATTCGCGCCGTGGCAACTCGCGCAGTACCGGTCGTACAGCGTACGGCCCTGCCCAAGAACGGCAGCATCGTTCGTCTCGATCCACTTCCCCCGCGGCGAAAGCGCGATCTGTTGCCATCCCAGCGCCACGCTCGCCGCGATCGCGAGTGCGGCGAGCGAAATCCAGATCCAACGCGTCATTCCGTTCCTCAAGTGCGAGCGTTCCTCAGGCGCAAGGCGTTCGATACCACGGAGACCGAGCTCAGGCTCATCGCCAACGCCGCGATCAACGGCGAGAGCAGCAAGCCGAACGCCGGGTAAAGAACGCCGGCGGCAATCGGAACGCCGAGCGCGTTGTAGATCAGCGCGAAGCCGAGGTTCTCCCGCATGTTGCGTACCGTCTGCGTGGAGATTCGCCGCGCACGCACGATCGCGCGAAGGTCGCCCTTGACCAAAGTGACGTGACCGGCATTCATCGCGACATCGGTGCCCGTGCCCATCGCGATGCCGATGTCGGCTCGCGCAAGTGCCGGCGCGTCGTTGATCCCGTCGCCCGCCATCGCAACGCGGCGGCCTTCGGCCTGCAGTCGCTCGACGAGCGCGACCTTGTCGGCCGGCTTTACTTCGCCGATCACCTCGTCGATGCCCAGCTTCCCGCCAACCGCGCGCGCGGTGGTCCATCCGTCGCCGGTCGCCATCACGAGCCGCAAGCCCGCGTGCTTGAGGGCTTGCACGGCCTCCGGCGTCGTCTGCTTGATCGGATCCGAGACGGCGAGCAGTCCGGCCGCCTGCCCGTGCACCGCGAGATACATGACACTCGCACCCTGCGCACGAAGGCTCTCGGCGTCGCCCGTCAGTGCACCGTATGGCACACGCTCGTCGTCCATCAGCGCGGTATTGCCCAGCGCAATATGGCGGCCTTCGACCGTGCCACGTACGCCGATGCCGCTCGCCGACTCGAAGCCCTCGGCGGCGACGAGGGCAAGCCCGCGGCGCCTGGCCTCGTCGACGATCGCATGCGCCAGCGGATGCTCGGATCCCTGATCGAGGCTCGCGGCAATCCGCAGCACTTCCGCCTCGTCCCACCCGGAAGCAGCGATGACACGATCGAACGCGGGCCTGCCTTCGGTCAGCGTGCCGGTCTTGTCGACGACGATGGTGTCGATCGTGCGGAAGGACTCGATCGCTGCAGCATCGCGAAAGAGGATTCCCTGCGTCGCGGCCTTGCCGGTGGCGACCATGATCGACATCGGCGTCGCGAGCCCCAGCGCGCACGGGCAGGCGATGATCAGCACGGCGAGCGCATTGAGCGTGGCGAACACCCAGCTCGGCTGCGGACCGAACAAACCCCAGACGACGAAGGTCACGACCGCGATCGCCAGTACCACGAGCACGAACCAGCCAGCGACCACGTCGGCCAGGCGCTGCATCGGTGCGCGCGAGCGCTGCGCCTGCGCGACCATCGCGACGATCTGCGAGAGCATCGTTTCAGCACCGATGCGCTCGGCTTGCATCACGAGCGCACCGCTCGTGTTGATCGTCGCGCCCACGACCTTGTCACCGGCTCGCTTGCGCACCGGAATCGGCTCACCCGTGAGCATCGATTCGTCGATCGAGCTCTCGCCCTCGATGACGACACCGTCCACTGGCACCTTCTCGCCCGGTCGGATGCGCAGCCGGTCGCCGACGTGTACATGGTTGAGCGGAATGTCGCCTTCGGTGCCGTCGTCGTTCAGGCGACGCGCCGTTTTCGGCGCAAGACCGAGCAACGACTTCAGCGCCGCGGAGGTCTGGCCGCGTGCCTTCAGCTCGAGCATCTGGCCGAGCAGCGTGAGCGACACGATCACCGCAGCCGCCTCGAAGTACACCCCTACCCGACCGTGCGCGATGAACGATTCGGGAAACCACTGCGGCGCGATCGTCGCCACAACGCTGTAGAGGAAGGCCGCCCCGACGCCGAGGCCAATCAGCGTCCACATGTTCGGACTGGCGTTGCGAATCGACTGCCAGCAGCGCACGAAGAACGGCCATCCCGCCCATAGCACGATCGGAATCGACAGCACGAGCTCGACCCACGACTGCGTCGCCGGCGACATCAGCGCGAATCGATGACCGAACATCGCCAGCGCTGTGACAATCACGGTCAGCGGCAGCGTCCACCAGAATCGCCGCGTGAAGTCGACGAGCTCGGGGTTCTCCTCGTCCTCGAGTCCGGGAAGGAGCGGCTCGAGCGCCATTCCGCAGATCGGGCAGTTGCCCGGCGCATTGCGGCGGATCTCCGGATGCATCGGACACGTGTAGATCGTCTCGCCCGCGGTTGGCGCTGGTGCGAAGGTGCCCGCCTCGGCGTGTTCGGTCTCCGCTGCGCGTGGCGTCCGCCGGTGCCCGTTGCCGTGGACTACGTGCTGCGCGTGCGCTGAGTGGTCGTGTCCATGCTCGATGTGGTGCGCGTGCTCGCTGTGATGGTGTGCATGCTCGCCGTGATGCGCATGTTCACTGTGATCGTGCGCGCCGCACGTCGCCGGTCGAGCGCCGTCGTCAGTCGCGCCTCGCGAGGCCTTTCGCTGCTCCGATTCCCGGCCATCGACCATGAAGTCATTCCTTTTCGTGCTCAATCCTCGATGTTAGCGACTGAATAGAACTACATCCTTACGCCGCGATTACATTCCGGTCATCTTCAAGAGACCGCACGCATTACACGATCCTCATCCTCCGGTCGCCGTCCCGTCATCCGCGGAAAGGCACGATCGCTGCAACCGCATGGCGCTGCACGTCGTGTGCGCGTGAGCGGTCAATCCGGAGGAAAGTCGAATCGTGTCATTCGTGAAAACCGTTACCGCAGCGCTCGTAGCGAGCCTCTCACTGCCCGTCTTCGCGGGGCCCGATTTCTGGCTCATCGAGAAGGCGCGCAGCGCACGCCAGGCAGAAGCTCAACGCTCGGGCTCCGAC
>CALFEM010000140.1 GCA_937950105.1 uncultured Alphaproteobacteria bacterium
CGGCCGAGATGCGCGAGCGCGATCCGAAGCTGCCGAAGAAGATGACCGGCGGCATCAAGAACCCGCTCGGCGCCAAGGCCATCTACCTCGGCAACACGCTCTACCGCATCCACGGCACCAACGATCCGAAGTCGATCGGCCGCGCGGCGTCGTCCGGCTGCTTCCGCATGATGAACGAGCACGTGGTGCATCTGGCCGGTCTGGTGCAGACCGGTGCCGAGGTGCACGTGCTCGACAAGCTGCCGATGAAGGTTGCCGGCGCGCGCTGAGGCGTGGTTCCGACGCGTCTTTGCGAGCGGCCCGGGTCAAGGCGCAGGGGGGGCGGCGAACCTGCTGCCCGCGCCTGTCGTCCCTGTCTGACACGGGCCCTGGCACCAGTGTTGCATTCGCTGTCACGCCCGAACATCAGCGTCCCCGAGCGAGACACCTATGCAGGCCCTTTCGATCCGCGCCGCCCTTCTGCTTCAGCAGGCCGCACTGGCGGCCATGCCGAACGGCCGTCTCGAACCGGCCGTGGCGGCGCTGGCCGTCGTCGCCTTCCCGCCGTTCGTGGTCGGCGCGTATCTGGTCAAGTCGGCGCTCGGCATCAACCTGATGCCCGGCCCCTCGCCGCTGCACGACCTGCTCTACCACTACGTGCGCTGAGCGGGCGCGCCACCTCGGTCGCGGACCGTCAGACGCCCGCCTCGAGGAAGCGCACCGGCTGGCCGTGCGCCGGGCCGGCGATCTCGCCCTGCCACATGACGCGGCGCCCGCGCACGTAGGTCCCGACCGGCCATCCCGTCACGCTCACGCCGTCGTAGGGTGTCCAGCCGCAGCGGCTCTCGATCCAGCCGTTGGTGATGGTCTCCTTGCGCTTCATGTCGACGATGGTGAGATCGGCGTCGTAGCCGACGGCGATACGCCCCTTGCCGATGATGCCGAACAGGCGCTGCGGCCCGTGGCTGGTCAGATCGACGAAACGCTGCAGCGACAACCGCCCCGCATTGACATGATCGAGCATCATCGGGACCAGTGTCTGCACACCGGTCATGCCGGAATGGGATGCCGGGTAGGCGTGATCCTTCTCCTCGCGGGTGTGCGGCGCGTGGTCGGAGCCGAGCACGTCGACCACGCCCGACGCGAGCCCGGCCCAGATGGCGGCGCGGTGGCGTTCGTCACGCACCGGCGGGTTCATCTGCACATAGGTGCCGAGACGCTCGTAACAGTCGGGTGCGGCCAGCGTCAGGTGGTGCGGCGTCACCTCGACCGACACCCAGTCCTTGTGCGCGGCGAGGAACTCCATCTCGGCGGCGCTGGAGATATGCAACACGTGGACGCGGCGCCTGTGCTTCTCGGCGAGGCGGGCGAGCCGCGTCGTCGCCATCAGCGCCGCGGTCTCGTCGCGCCAGACCGGGTGCGTCGCAGGATTGCCGGGGATGCGCTCGCCCATGCGCGAGATCAGCCGCGCCTCGTCCTCGGCGTGGAAGGCGGCGCGGCGGCTGATCGCCCCGATGATGGCATCGAGGCTGGTCTCGTCGTCGACCAGCAGATCGCCGGTCGAGGAGCCCATGAACACCTTGATGCCGGCCGAGCCTTCGAGGCGTTCGAGCATCGGGATATCGGCGACGTTGTCGCGCGTTCCGCCCACATAGAAGGCGAAGTCGGAGAACATGCGGTTCTTCGCGCGCCGCACCTTGTCGGCGAGCAGGTCGGCCGTGGTCGTCAGCGGCTTGGTGTTCGGCATCTCGAACACGGCGGTGACGCCTCCAGCGACAGCGGCGCGGCTGCCCGTTTCGAGGTCTTCCTTGTGCTCGAGGCCCGGCTCGCGGAAATGCACCTGCGTGTCGATCACGCCCGGCAGGATATGCAACCCCCTGGCATCGACGATCTCCGCGGCCCTGGCGCCCGCGAGCTGCCCGATAGCGGCGATGCGACCGCCCGCAACGGCGATGTCGCGCACGCCTTCGCCGTCGTGATTGACGACCGTCGCGCCCTTCAGGATCAGATCGTAGCTCGCCGCCATACCGCCTCCGCTGGCCGTATCGCCGGCCGCTGCCCCCGGATTGCGCTGGCCTTGCCTTGGCCGCCGCGCGTCGATACCTAAATGCTAACCAACGCAAAACCAAGCCTCGCCCGCGCTTGTCCGCTCTCCGGACCCGGCCGGCAACCATCGGCGACCTCATGAAAATCGCTCTCCTGCCCGATCGCGGCGTCATCTCGGTCACCGGTCCCGACGCGGCGAAGCTGCTGCAGGGCATCATCACCAACGACATGCGGGTGCTGGAGCAGGCGCCCGCGCTGCATGCCGGGCTGCTTTCGGCACAAGGCAAGATCCTGTTCGATTTCTTCGTGGTGAAGGTCGAGGACGGCTTCCTGATCGAAACGGCGCGCGCGGCGGTCAATGCGCTCCGCCAGCGGCTGGAGATGTATCGCCTGCGAGCCGACGCGGTCATCACCGACGTGACGTCCGATTATTCGGTGGCCGCCGCATGGGACATCTCCGGGGCCGAGGTCTCGCATTCGCGCCACACCATCGTCTATGCCGATCCACGCCATGCCGGTCTCGGCTTGCGCTATCTGGCTTCGCTCGAAAGCAACTGGCGGCGCGATCTCGAAGGCGCCGAGCCGGCGACGCGCGAAGACTACGACGCGCACCGCATCGCGCTGGGCGTGCCCGAGGCCGGCGCCGATTTCGTCGTCGGCGACACCTATCCGCACGAAGCGCTCTACGACCTGACCAACTCGGTGTCGTTCAGGAAGGGCTGCTACGTCGGTCAGGAGGTCGTCAGCCGCATGCAGCACAAGACGGTGGTCAGGAAGCGCGTCGTGCGCGTTGCCGGAGCCGGGCTCGCCAAGGGGGCCGAGATGAAGTTCGGTGAGGTCGTGATCGGCAGCGTCGGCACGGCGCAGGGCGGCAAGGGGCTCGCCTTCGTCAAACTGGATCGCGCTTCCGAGGCCGCCGACAAGGGAACCGCGCTGATGGCGGGAGGTGCGCCGGTCGAGATCAATGCCGACGATCTGGCGCGCTATCGCGCCAGCCTCGCCGGTCGCTCCGAGGGTGCCTGACATGGCGTCGAAGTCCACGCCCGCCCGCGCGCGCCGCGACGCGCCGGAGCCGCAGCGATGCCCATGGACCGGCATCGCCGATCAGGAATACACGCGCTACCATGACGAGGAATGGGGCGTTCCGCAGGGCGATGCGCGCAAGCTGTTCGAGAAGATGGTGCTCGAAGGCTTTCAGGCGGGCCTGTCCTGGCTGACCATCCTGCGCAAGCGCGACGCCTTCCGCGCGGCTTTTCACGACTTCGACGCCGAACGCATCGCCCGCTACACGACCCGTGACGTCGAACGGCTGCTGGGCGATGCCGGCATCGTCCGACACCGCGGCAAGATCGAGGCGACCATCTCCAATGCGCGGGCCTTCGTCGCCCTCGAGGAGCAGCGGAGCTTCGCCGGCATGCTCTGGCGGATCGCACGCGAGCACGAGACGGAGCGGGCGCCGCTCGTCTCACTCGCCGATGCGGCGGCCGAGACAGCGGCCTCGCGCGCCATGTCGAAGACGCTGAAGGCCGCAGGGTTCCGCTTCGTCGGGCCGACCACGATGTACGCCTTCATGCAGTCGGTCGGCATGGTCAACGATCACCTCGCATCATGTCACCGGCACGGCGTCTGCGCCGCCCTGCAGCGCAAGTTCAAGCCACCGAAGCCATGATCTGCGACCGCCGCAGCGCAAACCGACAACGAGGCTCACGTTGAGCGAAACCTCCATCTCCCGTTCCGCGCGTCCGGCGCGCGCGTGGCAGCGCATGCTGTCGGGGCGCCGCCTCGATCTGCTCGATCCCGATCCCGCAGACATCGCCATCGAGGACATCGCCCACGGCCTCGCCCGTGTCGCGCGGTGGAACGGGCAGACGCTCGGCGCACATGCGCTGTCGGTGGCGCAGCACGTGCTGATCGTCGAAGAGGTGGCGGCGAGCCGCAATCGGGACTGGGACCAGCGCTGGCGGCTCGCGGCGCTGCTGCACGATGCGCCGGAGTACGTCGTCGGCGACCTGATCAGCCCGTTCAAAACGGCCATCGGCCTCGACTACAAGGCATTCGAGAACCGTTTGCTGGCGGCGATCCATCGCCGCTTCGACCTGCCGCCCTTACTGCCGGACGCAATCGCAGCCGAGATCAAGGCGGCCGACCACATCGCGGCATTCTACGAGGCGACCGTGCTTGCCGGGTTTGCGCGCGCTGAGGCCCTTACGTTCTTCGGCACGCCGGCCGGACTGGCCGGTGAACTCGAGTCCCGCCTTTCTGCGCTTGCCCCCCTGCCGGCGGCCGAGTCGCAAGCCGCCTTCCTCGCCCGGTTCGGGGAGCTTGCGCGGTTCTGAAGAGCCGGCTTCTGGCTGATTAAGTGAACGCGGGAAATTTACTTGTTCCGAAAAACGCCACGATCGAGAACTATTTCGAGTCCCGGGGAGGATTAACCACATGCTCGGGGGTTCGCTTGAAACACGCACTCGAAGTTGCAAAGGCGCCGGCGGCCAGCCGTGACGCACCACACCACCTCTCCGCGATGACCGGCCCGGAGCTGCCGCTGGTCGAGATCGGGCTCAACGCAGCCATCGTCTCGGTCCACAACGACGAGCCCGTGGCCCTCGTGGTACGAGAACGGCTCGACGCGTCCGGGGGCTACGACAGCCTTCCGTTCGGACCGTTCTCGCCCCTCGAGCACCGCACGCTCGAGATCGGCCTCAGAACCTGGGTGCGCGAGCAGACCGGTCTCGATTTCGGCTACGTCGAGCAGCTCTACACGTTCGGCGATCGTGGCCGCAGCGTGCAGGCCGAGGACAGCGATCCGCACGTCGTATCGATCGGCTATCTGGCACTCACCCACATATCCAGCGACGACGACATGCAGCGCGGCACGTGGCGCAGCTGGTATCACTTCTTCCCGTGGGAGGACTGGCGCAAGGGCCGTCCCGAAATTCTCGACAGCGTCATCATCCCGCGGCTGAAGGCGTGGGCGGCGATGCCGCAATTGCGCCCCATGCCGAGCCGGCCGGTCATGCGCGAGGATCGTCTGCGCATGTGCTTCGGCACCGACGGTGCCACCTGGGACGAGGAGAAGGTTCTGGAGCGCTACGAGCTGCTCTACGAGGCCGGCCTCGTCGAGGAAGCACGCCGCGACCGTCCGGAGACGGCGGTGGCCAACATGGATTTCGTGCCGCTCGGCGCGCCCATGGCCTACGATCACCGGCGCATTCTTGCGACGGCCATCAGCCGCGTGCGCGCCAAGATCAAGTACCGCCCGGCGATCCTCGAGTTGATGCCGCGCGAGTTCACGCTGTTCGAGTTGCAGAAGACGGTGGAGGCGATCCTCGGTCCGCACCTGCACAAGCAGAACTTCCGCCGTCTCGTCGAGAGCGCCGGACTGGTCGAGCCGACCGGACAGGTGAAGACGCGCACCGGCGGGCGCCCGGCCAAGCTGTTCCGCTTCCGCCGCGAGGTGTTGCTGGAGCGTCCGGCGCCCGGCGTTCGCGTCAAGCCGGGGCGCGCGTAGGTTCGATACTGCAGCGAGGTCTGTATCCGTCTGCGGCTCCGCGTCTCGTGATGCGGGGCCGCTTCCTCGTCAGGGTTCGCCCCTTCAGCGGCCCTTGAAGCCTGTGGCCAGCACGTAGAGTTCGGCGGAATCGGCGCGGCTTGCCGGTGGCTTCACGTGGCGCACGGTGGCGAACGATCGCTTCAGCAGGTCGAGCAGGTCGCGCTCGGTGCCGCCCTGAAACACCTTGCAGAGGAATGCGCCGCCCGGCGCCAGCACGTCGACGGCGAAATGCGCCGCGCTCTCCGCCAGGCCCATGATGCGCAGATGGTCGGTGCGCGTGTGCCCGACCGTCGGCGCCGCCATGTCGGACAGCACCACATCGGCTCCGCCGTCGCGCAGCAGCGCTTTCAACCGGTCCTCGGCCCCCTCCGCCGTGAAGTCGAGCTTGAGCGCGACGACGCCGGGCATCGGTTCCATGTCGAGGTAGTCGATGGCGATCACCTGGCCACCACCGCCACCGCCACCGCCTTCGCCCGCGACCGTGCCGATCGAGCGCACCCGTTCGGCCGCGATCTGACTCCAGCCGCCCGGCGCGGCGCCAAGATCGACGACGCGCATGCCGGGCTTCAGGAAGCGGTACTTGTCGTCGATCTCCTTGAGCTTGTAGGCCGCGCGCGAGCGCAGCCCCTCGCGCTTCGAGGCGGCGACGTAGGGATCATTGAGCTGGCGTTCGAGCCAGCGCGCCGACGACACCGAGCGCCGTCGCGCCGTCTTGACGTTGACGTGGAGCTGCCGCTGTCCGCCGGTCGGGCCGGAGGCGCTGCTGCCGCCCTTCTTGCCGCTGCCGGGGCCGCCGCTTTTGCCCTTGCTCATGCTAGGCGCGCTCCGGTCTGTCGTTGCGGCCGCGCCGCCGCCTTCCGGCGCGCCAGACGCCGTCCTCGACCATCAACTGCATCAGGATACCCTCGCGCAGTCCGCGGTCGGCGACGCGCAGGCGGGGCGTCGGCCACATCCGCATCAGGGCCTCGAGAATGGCGCACCCGGCCAGCACAAGATCGGCGCGGTCACGACCGATGCAGGGTTCGGCGATGCGCTCGGCATAGCTGCGGTCCAGCAGGCGGTAAGTGACGTCGCGCGCCGACTGCGATCCGAGCCAGCAGCCGTCGACGCGATTCCTGTCGTAGCGCTCGAGCCCGAGATGCACGCCGGCGACGGTGGTCACGGTGCCCGACGTTCCGAGCATGTGCACGCGGCGGTTGGCGATGCGCTCGGCGAAGCGATGTTCGCCTTCGAACGGGGCCAGCATGTCCTGCACGTGATCGACCATCGCCTCGAACATGTCGCGCGTGACGTGACGCCCGCCGAAGCGCTCGGCGAGTGTAACCACGCCGACCGACAGCGACGTCCAGGCGGCGATCGTGGCCGGCACGTCGAGGCGGTCTCCGGAGCGGCCGGCATTGCGATCCAGCCGCTGCATATCGAGCCAGATCAGCTCCGAGGAGCCGCCGCCGATGTCGAACACCAGCACGTAATCGCACGAGGTATCGACCAGCGAGGCGCAGCCCGAGACGGCGAGGCGCGCTTCGCCCTCGCGGCTCAGGATCTGGATGTCGAGGCCGGTCGCCTCGCGGGCGCGGGCGAGGAATTCGGCGCCATTGTCGGCGATGCGGCAAGCCTCGGTCGCGACCAGCATGGCCCGCTCGACCCGGTGGCGGTCCATTTTGCCGGCGCAGACTTTCAGCGCTTCGAGGGTCCGCTGCATGGCCGCCTCGGACAGGGTGCGGCTCTGGGTGACGCCTTCGCCGAGCCGGATGATGCGCGAGAACGCGTCGATGACGCGGAAACCACGGCGCGAGGGACGCGCCAGCAGCAGGCGGCAGTTGTTGGTGCCGAGGTCGAGTGCCCCGTAGACCTCGCCATCGGCGAAAGCATCGTGGAGATGGCGGGGGGGCCTCGAATCGTGGCGCGGTAGATTGTGATGGGTGGAGTGCGGCGGTGCCGGCTGGGCCGCGCCCTCAGCGACCACCGTGGACGTGGCGGAGCCGTTGGAACGCGCGCCGATCACCGGTCCGCGATGCGGGACGGCGTCCGCGCCTGCCGGCCCGGAATTCGACCCTGAGCCGACGAAGTTGCCGGGCGGGCGTAGTGAAGCGGGGGCGTGCTGGCCGCCCTCGTCGTCCTCGAAACCTTCCACTTGACCTTCCCAGCGCCCGGATCAGAGCGGCGACTAGCCGTCTTCGCATCGGACGTCGACTGGAGTGAACTTGCGACCAATGTAGCAG
>CALFEM010000141.1 GCA_937950105.1 uncultured Alphaproteobacteria bacterium
CGTGACCGGCGACGTCACGGAGGCCTACCTCGACGCCATCGAGCGCGCCCGCGACGGTGTTCCGCGCGGCGCCTCCACCATCACCATGCAGGTCGCCAAGAACCTGTTCCTGTGGCCGTCGAAAAGCTATGTGCGCAAGGCGCTCGAGCTGCCGCTGACGCTGGCCATCGAGCTCATGTGGTCGAAGGCGCGCATCCTCGAGGTCTACCTCAACATCGCCGAGTGGGGGCCGGGCGTGTTCGGCATCGAGAGTGCCGCGCGCTATCATTTTTCCAAGCCGGCGCGCTCACTCTCGCGCGCGGAAGCGGCGCTGCTGGCGGTATCGCTGCCGAACCCCATCAGCCGCGATGCGGGTGACCCCGGCGGTGGCCTCAGACGGCTCGCCAAGATGATCGAAGCGCGGACGTTGAACGACCCCGGCGCCGCGAGTTGCGTGCTCGGCCTGCGGCGGTAGCCGGCAGCGCATTGTCCGTCACGACGAAAAAAGCGCGACGACCGAGCGTGGCCATCGCGCTTCAGGGGAAATCCGGACGCCCGGCGGTGCGCCGCCTTACTAGCGGCCGGCGGCGAGCACGTCGGCGATCAGCACGCCGTCGCTGGTTTTCAGGCCGTGATCGCCCGGCGACACGATACGCTCGGCGCGGCCGACGAGCGCCGGCACCGCGTTCATGTCCTGGCTCCAGCCGGCGACGACGTTGTCGCCAGCAAGCGGGCCGCGTGGATCGTTCGAGCGCATCACGGCGACGTAGCGCAGGCTCGGGTGCGGCTGGCGGTTCAGCCAGCCGAGCAGGGTATCGGGACGCTCACGCCACAGGTCACGGTAGAGCACCTGCGAGCGGTTGATGGTGTTGGCGCCGAAGAACGGCGCGATCCACGACAGCGGCGAGTTGCCAATTGCGGAGCCGACCTCGGCCGCGGCGGTGCCGAGATGCGGGCTGGCGATGGTGACGAGCGTGTCGATCTTCGTGCGCTGGTCGACCACGGCGGCGAAGCGGGCGACGACACCGCCGGCCGAATGCGCGGCGACGGCGATTTTCTCGCCCGGGTGGCGGGCCGCGACGTGCTGAAGCTGGTGCGACAGCCAAGCGGCCTGCACCGGGATCGGCGCCTCGGTCGGCAGGTCGAGCGTGTAGAGCCGGTCACGCGCGTTCGGAGCCGGCGAGGGTTCGAGAACGCGCCCGTCGGGGGCGAGCACGAGATGGCCGGCATCGGTCCAGCCGCGGGCATGCAGCAGCGGCACGATGCCAGAAGCGCGCCAGCTGCCGGCCGAGCCGAGGTAGCCCTGCACCAGCACGAGGGTATCGGCGCGAGCGGCGGTAGCGAGCGATGCGAGAGCGGCTGCGGCGAGGGCCAGCCGGGGCAGGGCGCGGCGATAGATCGGAAGAGCACACGTCTGAACTCCAGTCACTTAGGCAT
>CALFEM010000142.1 GCA_937950105.1 uncultured Alphaproteobacteria bacterium
GCGGCTCGTGGCTCGCCCGTTGTTGCAGCTATGGCCGCTGTCACGCTGGATTGCCCTGTCGCTCGCAGCACGTCTCGCGCGCGAGCCGCACCAGCTCGTTGCCGCGCGCGCCTGGGGCGAGGTCTGGAGCCGTCGCGACGAATGGCGGCGCGGTTATCCGAAGGTTTCCGAGGGCACGCATGACGCGCCCGCATACTTGAACGCTTAACCGGGCAAAAAGAGCATCGCCGCATGACGTTCGCCAGATTGAGCCCGGACGCGCTTGCCGAACGCATCGTGCGTCCGGACAGCGACATCGACCCGCAGCGCCGTGTGCGCTTCACCATCGCCTGCATGGTCAATGACATGCGCCACTACGAGGCGATGCGGGCTTCACTGCGCACGGGCGGCTTTTCCGGCGACTGCGAGTATCTCTACATAGACAACTCGGGCGATGCACCGCAGGTCTGCGCCTACAGCGGCCTCAACGCCATGTTGAATGCGGCATCCGGTGAGTTCGTGGTACTGTGTCATCAGGACCTGCGCCTGTTGATGGAGAACCGTCGCGATCTCGACAAGCGCCTCGCTGAACTCGAAGCCTTCGATCCGGCGTGGGCGCTCGCGGGCAACGCCGGTGGCGTCGCACCCGGCGTGCTCGCCGTCCGCATCACGGATCCGCATGGCGCCAACCAGAGCGTCGGCCAGTTCCCGGCACGCGTCGCGACACTCGACGAGAACTTCATCATCGTGCGCCGGAGCGCGCGCATCGGCTTCTCGATCGACCTCAGCGGCTTCCACTTCTATGGCGCCGACATCTGCCTGCAGGCCGACATCGCCGGCTGGCACGCCTACGTCATCGACTTCCATCTTGCGCATCTCTCCGCCGGCAAGAAGGACGAGACTTTCGATACTATGGAGCAGGCGTTCCGCGCCAAATGGTCCCGCGCGATCGGCCCGCGCTGGATCCAGACGACCTGCAGCCTTCTGCGAGTGACCGGCGATCCGCTCGGACAACTCGCCGGCCGTCTCGTCGAGACGCCGTTCCGCAAGCTGTCGCGCCGCATGCCGGGTGCTGCCGGCTGGACCAAGCCATCGCCCTCCGGTCCGCTCAACCTCGATACGAGCGACGAGCGCGACAGGGACGCCGGGTGACAGCATGGCGACGGCATCGCAACGACCGCTGAGCTCGCGCATCGCGGGACAGGGCGCGCTGCTGTTCTCGGGCTTCGCTCTGGCGCAGATGCTATCCTTCGTCCGCAATGCCCTGCTGGCCCATCTGCTGTCGAAAGGCGATTTCGGCGTCGCCGCGGCCATCCTGCTTCTGTTGCAGACGATCGAGACCTTGAGCGACCTCGGTGCCGACCGCCTGATCGTGCAGGATCGCGATGGCGACGACGCGCGCTTCGTCGCCAATGCGCACACGGCCCTCGTCGTTCGCGGTATCGTCACAGCGGTCATCATTGCCGCTCTCGCACTCCCGATCGCCCGTCTCTTTGCGATCGAGCATGCTGCCTGGGCGTTTGCGACAATCGCGCTGTCGCCTGCCATCAAGGGCTTTCTGCACCTCGATTCGCGCCGCGTGCAGCGCCATCTCGACAACCGCCCACAGATGCTGATCGAGGTCGCGCCGCAGGTGCTTGCGCTTGCGCTCGCCTGGCCGATCGTGCAGTGGCTCGGAGGTTATGCCGCGGTCGTCGCCCTTGCGCTGACACAGTCGGTGATCGCGGTGGCCGTCTCGCACATCATGGCGGAGCGGCCCTACGCCATCGCCGTCGATCGCGCGCACATGTCGAGACTCATGTCGTTCGGCTGGCCGATCTGGGCCAGTGCCTTCCCGCTGGTCGCGGTCTATCATGGCGATCGCATTCTCATCGGGCACCTCGCCGGCATCGAGAGCCTCGCCGCCTATACGGTCGCCTTCATGGTCACGATGGTGCCGGGCCTCGTCGCCGCCAAGGTGGCCAATGCGCTCATGCTGCCGCTGCTCGCGGATGCGCGCGACGAGCCGGCACGTTTCACCGCATCCTTGCTGCTCATGATCGAGGCGACCGTGCTCGTCTCGGCTATCTATCTCGCGCTGTTCGTCATCGCAGGCGATCCTGTCGTCACGTTTGCCTTCGGTGCCGCCTATTCCGGTCTTGGTAGCGTCGTTGCACTGCTCGCACTGATGTGGTCGATGCGCATGCTGCAGGCGACCATGGGCGTCGCACTGATGGCCGTCGGCGAGACACGACCGTTCCTCGCTGCGGGCCTCATCCGGGCGATCGGACTGCCGCTGGCAGGCGCCGCTCTCGTGCTCGGGTACGGTCTCGCGGGTGCGGCCGCGGCCGGCGCGCTCGCCGAGTTCCTGTCGCTCGTCTACGTCGCCTGGTGCATGCAAGGCCGCCTGCCGCAACGGAGCGAGCTCGGGACGGCAACGCTGAAGCGCGCGACCTTCATCGCCGTCGCGGGAATTGCCGCTCTCATGTCCGAGATCGCTCTAAAGCCGGTGGGGCTTGGCAGCAGTCTCGCCGTCGCAACGGCAGCGTCGGTCGCGACGATATTCACCGCCGCCATGTTTATGCCCGCAATTCGCAACGCCATAGTGGATCGTCTCGCATCACGTGACGCAGCGCTACCGAGCGGCTGACCGGACGCGCATCTTAGCGGCGAAGCGCACGCACGTCTCCGGCACCACACTGCACGAGCGCAGGTGACCGAAGCGGTCTGCGTCTGAACGAATGCTGGCGCCGAGTGGCGTTCAGTGGCCCGCGGTCGCCACGGGACGAACCGGCGCCGCGGCACTGGCACTGCGCTCACCCAGCGCCGTGTCGTAGGCCGCAAGCAGGCGCGAGGCTTCGTCGTCCCAGCGCAGCAGCGCCTTCGCCCGCATCTGCCCTTCGCTGGCGAGCTGCGCGGCAAGCTGCGGTTCGTCCATCAGGCGGGCCATCTGCCGCGCCAGATCGATCGGAGAGTTGTCGGCAGCATAGAGCGCGGCCTCGCCGGCGATCTTGCGACCCTCCATGAGATCGAACTGAACAAACGGAATGCCGAGCGTCATGTACTCGAACGCCTTGTTCATCGAAATCTTGTCGTTGTAGGTGTTCTTGGGATCGGGAATGACGCCGATGTCGCAGCTCGACAGGGCCGCGAGCAGCGGCTCACCCGACAGGAATCCTGTGAACGTCACGTGATCGTCGAGACCGCGTTCGTGCGCGAGACGCTGCAGGTTTGGCAGTTCCGTGCCCGAGCCGACGATGACGCAGCCGACGTCCTTGCGGCCCTCTTTGTGCACGAGATGCGCGACCGCCTCGATCAGCAGATCGACGCCATCCTGCGCGCCCATGATGCCGACGTAGCCGAGCACGTGTCTCTTGCCCTTGCGCAGCGCCGCGTTCGGCGCCACACGGCGGAAGCGCGTCACGTCGGGGATCGAGCGCACGATGAAAACGCGATCCGGCGCCATGCCGCCGCGCTTCACGGCGATCTCCTTGAAGGTCTCGTTGGTCGCGATCGAGACGTCGGCGGTCCTGAAGGTCCAGCGCTCGAGTTTCGTCAGCAGCTTGTGGAATGCTCCGCGGCGATTGAACTTCGCCTCGAACAGCTCGGGATTGATGTCGTGATGGTCGAACACGAACGGCTTGCCGAACAGATACTTCCAGATGCCGGCGACGAGGAAGATGAGGTCCGGCGGATTGCACGCCTGCACCACGTCGAAGCCGACCTTGAAGTAGGCGCGCACCGACAGCGCCAGTTCCCACGCCAGCGCCCAGCTGTATTCGACCGCATAGCCGAGTGCGCCATCGGCCTCGAACGGCAGCGGATGGCGGAAGACGTGGATGCCCTCGAGCAACTCGTAGGATTTCGTGTACTTGCCGCCGACCGGACAGATGACCGAAACAGTGTAGCCGGCGTCGCGCAGCGTGCGCGCCTCCTGCCAGACGCGGCGGTCGAGTGGCATCGTCAGGTTCTCGACGATGATGAGAACTTTGCGGGAGCGGGCCACGCGATACTCCTCGGCGCTACGCATGCGGCACCGTGATCGCGCGCTTGGCGCCGGTGCTCAGAACCGGAGCATCGTCGGAGAAAAAGATGAACGAACCCTGCCAGGTTTAGATCAACGAAGCCCTGCCAGCGTCCCGAAACGGGACATAGGCGCGCGTCGAATGCGCCTTGCCGTGCGGCCCGTTTCTTGCGATTGAGTCGATGGCGACCGTTTCCGCTAACACTTTTTTAACCAGTCGCGTTTTGGGAGAGTTCCGCGTGTTCCGCATCCCCCGCTCTAGGCCCTGGCCGCCGCAGATCGATCTCGCCACCCTGCGCGAGACTCTGGCCTACATGCACGATGACATGTGCCGCGTGCCTGGTCTGGAAAAGCTGCGCGATGCCCTCGGATCCGCGATCAAGGAAGCGGAAGCGGCGGAGCGCCGCCAGCCGCCGATGGTCGAGGGGCCGCTCGCCGCCAAGTTCCTGCCGCGCCGCTTCTGACGCCAACCCGAACCGCACGGGCGAGCGTTGCCGCTTCGGAGCGTCAGCGCGTAACGAAATTGAACGGGATCGATACGTCGATACGGTCGCGCGTCACGCTGTCCGGCAGTTTCGGGAACGGCGCCGCCTTGTCGATGGCCGAGAGGGCCGCGAGATCAAGCTCCTGCGAGCCCGAACTGGTGGCGACCTCACGCGAGATGACACCGCCGTCCCGGCCCACACTGAACTTCACCACGACAGTACCGACGCCGACCTTCTTCGGGCGAACCTTGAAACGCTCGACGTGCGTGCGCAACGATCCGAGATAGGCCCTGTAGGCGGTCGCATCGCCGCCGGACTGGTTCTGAGACGCCGCCTCCTGCTCGATCACCGCCACCTGCTCGGGCTGGTACTCGCTCGGCTTCTGTTCCGGTTGCGGCGTCGGCAACTCGGGAGGCGGCTGCATCGCCGTCACGATCTCCTGGCTGGGGCCGAGCGGAGACGTTATGACGTCCTTGAGTTCCGGCGGCTGCTCGACCACCGGCACGTCCGGGGGCGGCGGCTCCTCCTCCGGCGGCTTCTCGACCGCCTTCACCTCCTCGATCGCCGCGACCGCCTGCGACGCCTGCACGGTTTCCGCGTCGCGCGCCTGGATCGTCTCGGGCGCCTCGCCGAGCCGTGACAACCCTTCGATCGCGAGCCCCTGCTCGATGCGCAGTTGATCGCTGCCGCCGCCGGCTTCGAACGACGCGCTCTCGCGCTGGAAATCGACGAAGGCGAGCGCCAGCGTACCGTGCAGCACGGTCGACGCGATCAAACTTGCATAACGCACCACGCTCATGCGCGTCAGTTCCCGACCGTCGGCGCGGCAGGCGCGCTCGCACCATTGACTTCGGCGGCGCTGGCAGCCGCGGCAGCCTGTGCCGGCGACGGCTTCGACAACAGCGAAACGCGCGCGTAGCCCGAGTCACCGACGCGCCCGAGCACTTCCATCACGTCGCCATAGGGGGCCTTCTTGTCGGCGCGCACATAGACGACCGTATCGCCCTCGCCGGCGCGGATCTGGCGCAGGCGATCGACGAACGCGGCGCGCGCGATCTGCTCGTCGCGGATGTAGATGTTGCCGTCGCCGCCGAGCGTCACCACCATCGGCTTGCGCGTCTGCGCAAGCTTGGCCGCCGACGTGCTGGGCAGATCGACCGGCACGCCTTGTATGAGCAAGGGCGCCGCCACCATGAAGATGATGAGCAGCACCAGC
>CALFEM010000143.1 GCA_937950105.1 uncultured Alphaproteobacteria bacterium
CTCGATGCGGATCTCGCCGGATTTGAGCGCGCGCTTCAGGGCTTCCCAGGCGAGCGGCGCGGTGAGCAGCTTGCGCGCATCGATCAGCAGAAAGCCGCCGTTGGCCCGATGCAGCGCGCCGGCCGAGATCAGCATGAAATCGGTCAGCAGCGCCCCCATGCGCGCCTTGTGCTCGATGCGGCCGACGATGTTGGGATAGATCGGATTCAGTTCCTCGTGCACCGGGGCGCCGGCGCTCGTGTCGTCGTGTGCGACGGCGACGTTGACGAGAAACCGGCGCAGGCGCGGATCGCGCGCGGTGTCGAGCGGCTCGGGCAGGCTTTCGCCATCGCCTGCCGGCCGGATGAACAGAGCCACGTCGGCGATGAGCCCCGCTTCGACGGCTTCGAGATGGGCCAGCACCTCGACGAGGTCACCATGTGCCGCCCGTACCGGCGTCAACGCATTCGAAACGAGCCCGCGCGCCACGTCCTCGTTGAGAGCACCGACCCGGAGGCGGCGCTCCTTCTCCGCCCGCGGCGCCGCCTCGATCAGTTCGCCGAGTTCCTTCTGCAGAGTGTCGATACGCGTGGCGACATCCTCGCGATAGCTGACGGGAAGGGCCGCGAACGTCTCCGGCTTCACCACCTCGCCATCGTGCATCGGCGCCATGACGAAGCCGGTCGGCGTGCGCAGGATCGTGATGTTCTGCTGCTCGGCCTTGCGAGTGAGCGCGGCAAAGGCATCCTCCTGCAAGGCCCGGAATTCGGTATCGATGGCGCGGCGGCGCGACTGGTAGTCGTCACCCTCGAACACCGCCGGCACCGTCGCCGTGAGTTCGTCGATCGCCGCCAGCATGGCCTTGGCGAACACACGGGCACGCCCGGCCGGCAGACGCATCGCGTGCGGCTCGTGCGGGGTCTCGAAATTGTGGACGTAGACCCAGTCGGGCGGCGTCGGCCGCGCCCGCGCGACACCCGCAAGATATGTGAGCACCGCCGTGGTCTTGCCGGCGGCCGGCGGTCCGAGCACGAAGATGTTGAAGTCGAGACTGCCCATCTCGCTGCCGAAGGCGATCGCGTCGAGGGCCCGGTCCTGCCCGATCAGTCCGCCCGCGGGATCGATGTCCGCAGTCGTTGCAAAGCCGAGCCGCGCCGGATCGACGATGCGGCGCAGCGCCTCGGCCATAAGTCGCGACGACGCCGTGTCCGATTTCTCGTCCGGCGCTTTCGGCGTCTCGGCCTGCTGATCGCCCGCTGCGGCGGACGCCGCGGGCGGCAGGTCCGCTGTCACATCGCTCGTGGGCTTTTCGCCACGTAGCCATTTCTTGAGCATATCTGACCCAATCGTGCTCTGCGTTCGTGGTGTGGGTAAGCTGTCCAACGTGGTCGCCGCGCAGCGTGCCGCTGTCGCGACCGATCTCAGGTCTGTTACGGACGCCACCCCGCCGCGCAAGACTTGCCAGCGAACGTGGTATAGGAACGCGGCGCCACTTCTGCAGTGTCAGAACCGGCCGGATTTCATCCCCTGATGGCGATTGAATGACGAGATCAGCGATGTCACCGCAATTCCGCGACCGCGTGACCGAGGCGCCATCGAACGACGTGCCCGAGATCACGCCCGATGGCCGCCAGTCCCCCGCCGCGCGCGACATTCAGCGCGGTGTCGGACGGCTGTTGCGGCTGCACGGCCTCGCTCCACTGTACGAATTGCCACTCGCCAACGGCCGCCGCGCCGACGTGATCGGGATGGACGATGCAGGCACCATCTGGATCGTCGAGATCAAGTCGTGCCTCGCTGACTTTCGCAGCGACTCCAAGTGGCACGAGTACCGCGATTATTGCGACCGCCTGCTGTTCGCTGTGGCTGCGGACTTCCCCTGCGAAGTGCTGCCGGACGACGTGGGGCTGATCCTCGCCGATCGCTATGGCGGCGAGATCGTGCGAACTGCGCCAGAGCACAAACTTGCCCCGGCACGCCGGCGCGCGCTGCTGCTGTCGTTCGCGCGCGCGGCCGCGCTGCGGCTCGCATCGGCGATCGACCGCGATCCGGAAGCGGCCGGACGCCTCGGCGGCGGTTGAACCGGCTCGGCACTCCCCCGCCGCGGCGGCCTTGCCGAAGCGGAAGCTACTTGCGCACCGCGCCCGGCATCGGCGGCGCCTCGACGAAGTTGGCGACGATGCGCCGCGCGACCGGTAGCACGAACACCATCACCGGAAACGCCACGGCCCACGACAGCAGCCAGGCGCTGAACCATTTGCCACCCCAGCCCGGCGCGAAGCCGATGGCGTTGAGTGTGGAAATGCCGGAGACGATGATGGTCATGAGGCCGCTCAGCACGAGCGGCATGGCGACGGCGTTGTAGCGTGGCGGCAGCTTGGCCATGGCGTTCCCCCTGCGCGTCATTGCGCATGCGCCCGTATGGACGCCAGCCGCCCCACCTCGTCAATGAGACAAGGGTGCGCAGACGCGCGCTCCGGGAGAGCAGACGGTCCCGGGGAGAGCCGCCTATTTCGGGGCGCGCTTGGCCAGGATGCGCTGCAGCGTGCGGCGATGCATGTTGAGCCGGCGTGCCGTCTCCGAGACGTTACGGTTGCACAGCTCGTAAACGCGCTGGATGTGCTCCCACCGCACCCGGTCTGCCGACATCGGGTTCTCCGGCGGCGGCGCCTTCGAGTTGGCCGGCGCGAGCAGCGCGTCGGTGATCTCGTCGGCATCGGCGGGCTTCGCCAGATAGTCGACGGCACCGAGCTTCACGGCCGTCACCGCCGTCGCGATGTTGCCGTACCCGGTCAGGATGATGGCGCGCGCGTTGGGCCGCAGTCGTCCGAGCTCGGCGATGACATCGAGGCCACTGCCGTCCTCGAGGCGCATGTCGATCACGGCGAACGCCGGCGCATGCTGACGTATCAGCTCGACGCCCTCGTTGACCGATGCGGCACTGCGCACCTCGAAGCCGCGCAACTCCATGGCACGGGCGACGCGCTGCAGGAACGACCGGTCGTCATCGACGATGATCAGCGTCCGGTCCTCGGGCAGCTCGTCCTTCTGAAATGAAAGATCTTCTGTCAATTTTTTATTCCTCCCGGACGCCTCTTATACAAGGCCCGGCCCAATCCTGCCAACTTCTTCCAGCGGAAAGGGAAACGCGGCGGTGCAGCCCAGCCGAAGGTGTCACGGCTGGTCTTTCTGTTCGCGCTCGAACTCTTCCCGCGGCCAGGTCAGCGTCACGATGGCGCCATGCTCAGGCTCGACCCGGTTTTCGAGGCCGATCTGGGCGCCGGACCGTTCCAGCAAGGTCTTGGCGATGAAGAAACCGAGCCCGAGACCGCCGGCGCTGCCCGGCCGCTTTCCGGGCTGCTGGCGCCGGGTCGAGACGTAGGGCTCGCCGAGCGTCTCGAGCAGATCGACCTGAAAGCCGGGACCATCGTCGGAGATGACGATATTGACCGTGCTCGACGACCAGCGGGCCGCGGTCTCGACCCGGCTGCCGGCGAAATCGACCGCATTCTCGATGATGTTACCGATCCCGTAGATCATGCCCGGCCTGCGGAAGGCCACGGGTTCGATCACGCCGGTGCCACTCGCCAGCGTGTCGGGCGCGCCCTTGACCTCGATGGTCACGCGCCCCTCCGAATACGGGCGGGATGCCTCCTCGAGCAGCTCACGCAGGCTGAGGCGCTGATACCAGCTGTCGGGCTCGCCCGGTGTGCGCGTCAACTTCTGCAGGATCTCGCGGCAACGGGTCGCCTGATCGCGCAGCAGCGTCACGTCCTCGGCCAGCGGCGTGCCGCGCACCTCGCGCGCCAGCTCGCTCGTCACCAGGACGATGGTCGACAGTGGCGTGCCGAGTTCGTGCGCCGCCGCCGCCGCGAGCCCGTCGAGGGCATGCAACCGCTGCTCGCGCGCCAGCACCTGCTCGGTCGCGGACAAGGCCCGCGTCATCAGCTCCGCCTCGCGCGCCAGCCGCCAGGCATAGAGCGCGATGAACACCATGCCTGCGGCGATCGCGGCCAGCACGCCGAGTTTGTAAAGCAGGGGATTGTCGAAACGCATGCCCTCGTACCAGGGCAGCGGCCAGTAGTTGTGCACCAGCATCGCCGAAGCCGAGAACGCCAGTCCGCCGAGGAGGAAGGTGCTGGACAGCGGCAGCGTCGCCGCCGACACCGTGACCGGCGCCAGCAGCAGCAGCGAGAACGGATTTTGCACGCCGCCCGTCAGATAGAGCAACGCCGCGAGTTGCAGGATGTCGTAGCCGAGCAGCACGGTCGCCAGACGAACGCTGAGGCGGTGGCGGGCCGGGAATTTCACCGACAGCGCGACGTTGATCCACGCGGACAGCGCGATAAGACCGACGCAGTACCCGACCGGCATGGGAAATCCCATGACCGCCCACACGATCATGACCGCCGACAGCTGGCCGAGCACGGCAAGCCAGCGCAGCCGCACGATCGTGTGCAGCCTGAGGCGGCTCTCGGTCGAGCCTATAACTTGCAGGAGTGCTTGCATGGGCGGGGCAGGTTGCATATCGGTTCGGTCTGCGGCCCCGGTCGGGGCCGACGAGGCCAGTGGGAGGCGAGAGCCTCGGGCACCCATCTTAAGGATCGCCGCTGGAGAAGGAAGCCGTTGTTCGCACGGCGCCTCCCTCTCGCGCCTGGTAAACATTCCCGTGGTTACGCGCCGATGCCGCCGCCCACAAGCCGCCTTCGCCAGAAATTGCTCGCCGCGATGCTGCTGACGGTCGCGATTGCCGCCGCGGCCTATGTGCTCAACGAGCGCGCGCGGACGCTGGCCCTCTATGGCGGTCCGACGGGCGACGCCAGCATCGGTGCCCCGTTCGCGCTCACCGATTCGCGCGGCCGCACCGTCACGCAGCACGACTTCGCTGGACGCCCAGTGTTGCTCGTCTTCGCACCCGCAACAGCGCGCGAGCGAACCGCGGCGGCGCTGGAAGTCGCAACGGCAGGGCTGCAACTCGATCCCCGCGCGCGTGACATCGGCCGCGCCGTCGTCTGGATCGCGGCCCCCGGCACCAGTCGCGAGCAGGCCCGCGCCGATGTCGAATCGCTGATCGCACCGTTGTCGCTGCCTTGGACCGCGCTGACCGGCCCGACGGACGACATCGCGGCGCTGGCCCGCAGCTATCACGTGCCGCTCGACGACGCCGATCGGGTGCGCCGCGGCATGCCTCCGGCACCGGCTGCCTACGCATTTCTGCTCGACGCCGGCGGACGCTACCGCGGCCACCTCGTGATCCCGAACGATCCCAACAGCTTCGCTGGTTGGATTGCGCGAAACCTGTGAGCCCTTTGCAACTTTCGCATAGCAGCGAATCAGTGCAGCCTCACGCCCGTTCGTTAAAAATTTGTCGCGTCCGCTGCTCCGGCATTCGACCGGTTCCGCAGCGATTCGTTTGTCGCAGTCCTGTCGCGCATTGCGTCCTTGCAGCGGATCATTTCTCAGGGGGCGACGAGTGCTCTACCACTGGTACGAGATCGGCCACGCGGCCGTAAAACCCGCGCGGCTCGCGGCGGATTCATGCCGCATGTTTTTCAAGAACCCCTTCAATCCGCTCTCCATGACTCCCGTCGGACGTCAGGCCGCGGCCGCCTGCGAGGTGTTCGAGCGAACCACCCGCCGCTACGCCAAGCCCGAGTTTCATTTGCCGGAGACCCGCACCGGCGGCACGACGGTCGCCGTGCGCGAAGAGGTCGTCTGGCAACAGCCGTTCTGCCGCCTCATCCATTTCGTCCGCGATTTGCCGGACGCGCGCCGGGCGCGGGATCCGCGTGTACTCCTGGTCGCACCGATGTCGGGACACTTCTCGACGCTGCTGCGCGGCACGGTCGAAGCGCTGCTGCCCGACCATGAAGTCTACATCACCGACTGGACCGATCCGCGCGACGTGCCGCTGATCGCCGGCCGCTTCGATCTCGACGACTACATCGACTACATCCGCGCCATTTTCCAGCATCTCGAAGGCGACGTGCACGCCTTCGCCGTTTGCCAGCCTTCCGTGCCCGTGCTCGCCGCTGTCGCCGCGATGGAAGCGGCCGGCGATCCGTGCGTACCGCGCAGCGTGGTGCTCGCCGGCGGCCCGGTCGATACGCGCGTCAGCCCCACGGCCGTCAACAAGCTGGCCGAGGAGAAGGGCACCAACTGGTTCCGCAACAACGTCATCACCACGGTGCCGTGGCCAGCGATCGGCTACGGGCGTTCCGTCTATCCGGGCTTCCTGCAGCTGACCGGGTTCATGACCATGAACCTCGACCGCCACATGAACGCGCACAAGGACCTCTTCCTGCATCTCGTGCACGGC
>CALFEM010000144.1 GCA_937950105.1 uncultured Alphaproteobacteria bacterium
GGCGGCGCTCGACGTGATGCAGGTGTCCGACATCACCGGTGTCAAGTCGGCGGATACGTTCGAGCGTCCGATCTACGCCGGCAATGCCATCCAGACGGTGCGCGCCAGGGACGCCAAGAAGGTCATCACCGTGCGCACCGCGGCATTCGCGGCTCCGGCCGAGGGCGGCAATGCGCCGGTCGAAGCAGTCGCGGTCACGCCCGCGTCGGGCCTCTCCTCGTTCGCGGGGGCGGAACTCACCAAGTCGGATCGCCCCGAACTGGCTTCGGCGCGCATCATCATTTCCGGCGGTCGCGGCCTCGCCTCCGGCGACAACTTCAAGACCTACATCGAGCCCGTCGCCGACAAGCTCGGGGCCGCCATCGGCGCCTCGCGCGCTGCCGTCGATGCCGGCTTCGTTCCCAACGACATGCAGGTCGGCCAGACCGGCAAGGTCGTCGCTCCCGAGCTCTACATCGCCGTCGGCATTTCCGGTGCC
The DNA here is from genome assembly GCA_937950105.1 of uncultured Alphaproteobacteria bacterium. Taxonomy (GTDB): domain Bacteria; phylum Pseudomonadota; class Alphaproteobacteria; order Rhizobiales; family Hyphomicrobiaceae; genus JAEUMD01. Next base: position 479 of record CALFEM010000144.1, read on the forward strand.
ATCCAGCATCTCGCCGGCATGAAGGACTCCAAAATCATCGTTGCAATAAACAAGGACGAGGAAGCGCCCATCTTCCAGGTGGCTGATTACGGCCTCGTGGCGGACCTGTTCCAGGCCCTGCCCGAGCTGGCGAAGGAACTCGGTAAGTCCTGATAGGAAAAGTCGGGCACGGCGGTCGGGACAGAAGGACCACACAAGATGGATGTTGCGGTGAAAGCAGCCAAGAAAACCAAGAGCGGCGGGGCGGGTGAAGGCACCATCCACGCGCGCGTCAAGAAAATCGGCATCATCGGCGCCGGCCAGATGGGTAACGGCATTGCTCACGTCATCGCGCTTGCCGGCTACGACGTCGCCATGAACGATCTGAAGAAGGAAGCGGTCGATCGCGCCTTCGAAACGATCGGCAAGAACATGGGCCGCCAGGTCGCCAAGGGTCTCATCAGCGAGGACGACAAGACCTCGTCGATCGCGCGCATTTCGTACGCGCCGGATTTCAAGGCGCTCGGCGATTGCGACCTCGTCATCGAGGCGGCGACCGAGGACGAAGGTCTCAAGCGCCGCATCTTCGGCGAGCTCTGCCCGCATCTCAAGAAGGATGCGATGGTCGCGTCCAACACGTCGTCGATCTCCATCACGCGCCTCGCGGCTTCGACCGACCGGCCCGAGCACTTCATCGGCATGCACTTCATGAATCCGGTGCCGATGATGGAACTCGTGGAGCTGATCCGCGGCATCGCCACGGACGACACCACTTTCACCATCGCCAAGTCGTTCGTCGACAGTCTCGGCAAGAAGATCGCCGTTTCCGAGGACTTCCCGGCGTTCATCGTCAACCGCATCCTGCTGCCGATGATCAACGAGGCCGTCTACACGCTGTACGAAGGCGTCGGCACCGTCGAGTCCATCGACAAGGCCATGCGTCTCGGCGCGCACCATCCGATGGGCCCGCTCGAACTCGCCGACTTCATCGGCCTCGATACGTGTCTCTCGGTGATGCAGGTGCTCTACGAGGGCCTCGCTGACAGCAAGTATCGCCCGTGTCCGCTGCTGGTGAAGTACGTCGAGGCCGGATGGCTCGGCCGCAAGACCCAGCGCGGCTTCTACGACTATCGCGGCGAGAAGCCCGTGCCGACACGTTGAGCCGGCTGGCTTACGACTCATGCGAGCAGATCAAACGGGCACCCCTTGCGGTGCCCGTTTTCTTTAGGTCGCCTGGCGCCGGGACGGATCGAGATTGAGGGTCGCGCTCGGCGGTGTGCGTTGCTACCCTGCATGCCATGGAGCGCGCGCCCTGCGGGTCGCGTGATCGCTAGGGATGCGCGCGGGCGCGACCGGTGAATACAAGTCGAATGAGGTCTTCGTGTCGAACAGAGGCAAGGTCGCAGTCGTCACGGGCGCCGGCTCGGGCATCGGCCGCAGCGTGGCGCTGGCGTTGCAGGGCGACGGGTTCAACGTGGTTCTGGCCGGCCGCCGGCTCGCTGAGCTCGAGAAGACGAAATCGATGGCGACCAAGGGCGGTGGCGAAATGCTGGCCCGCGCCACCGATGTCTCCGACCCGTTCGAGGTGAAATCGCTGTTCGTCGCAACAGCGCAAACCTTCGGGCGCGTCGACGTGCTGTTCAACAACGCCGGCATCTTTGCGCCGCCCGTGCCGCTCGAGGAACTGCCGGTCGAGACGTGGAAACAGGTCGTCGACGTCAACCTGACGGGCGTGTTCCTCTGTTGTCAGGAAGCCATCCGGATGATGAAGCGCCAGGAGCCCAAGGGCGGTCGCATCATCAACAACGGCTCGATCTCGGCCTATGTGCCGCGTCCGCTATCGGCCGCCTACACCGCGACGAAGCACGCCATCACCGGGCTCACCAGGTCGATCGCGCTCGAAGGGCGCGGTCATTCGATCGCCTGCGGCCAGATCGACATCGGCAACGCGGCGACCGAAATGACGGAGCCGATGGCCAAAGGGCAAGGTGCCCTGCAGGCCGACGGCACGCGCAAGGTCGAGCCCCGTATGGATGTCAGTCACGTCGCCAGCGCAGTGCTCTACATGGCGAGCCTGCCCCTCGAAGCCAACGTGCTGTTCATGACCGTGAAGGCGACGGAGATGGCTTACGAGGGCCGCGGTTGAAGCTGGGCTGTTCGCTCGGCACGGCAGAACGCCCCGCGCGCTTCGGCAGCAGCGGGGCGTTGTCTTTGGCCTTGGCGTGATCGTCAGGAGATGATCGCCCGGAGCATCCAGATCGCTTTCTCGTGGAAGGCGAGGCGCGCGTTGAGCATGTCGTGGGTCACGAAGTCTTCCATGTCGGCGGCATCGGCGGTGATTTCGCGGATACGCTTCACCATCTCCTCGTGGTCGGCCACCAGTTGCGAAACCATCTCCTCGGCGCTGCGCTTCCTGGTCTCCTCGTCGAGCTCGGTCATGCTTGCGAAAGCGCTGAAGTTCAGTGGCGCCGTGTGGCCGAGGCTGCGAATACGTTCGGCGATCTCGTCGGAAGCTGCGAACAGGTCGGTATAGTGCTGCTCGGTCAGCTCGTGGATCGGCAGGAACAGCGGGCCGACGACGTTCCAATGATACACGTGCGTCTTGACCAGCAGCATGTAGGTATCGCCGAGCACCTTGCCGAGGTTCTGCGACAACTTCTTGCGGTCGGCGTCGGAAATGCCGGTGTCGGGCTTGCCGGCATCGGTGCGGCTGTCGCTGCGCAGGGCGACGGTAGAACTCTTGGCCATGAGAGCGTCTCCGGATTGTGTGGGGTGTCGTGGCCCACGGCGAATGCGCCGGGTTCAGAACACGGGTGGAGAACGCTCTCGGTTCCACCCGGTTCCATGCTCGAAAAATTCACGTCGAGGATCAGCCGGGCGAGGACGTGGACGATGCGTGATCGTCAGTGCGTCTTGATCAGCGTTTGGCGCCTTGTGCCGCAGCAAGCACCGTGACGCCGAGACGGTCGGGGCCGAAGTCGTCTTCCGGCGTGATATGCATCAGCTCGGCGAGGTTGTTGCGTGCGCGGTTGACGAGGGTCTTGATGGTGCCGACAGCGCAGCCGCAAATTTCGGCGGCTTCCTCGTAGGCGAAGCCTTCGGCACCGACCAGCAGCACCGCCTCACGCTGCTCTTCGGGCAGCTTGTCGAGCGCTTGCAGCATTTCCTGCATGTCGAGATGGCCATGCTGTTCAGGATGCGATGCGAGACGCATGGCGTGTTCGCCATCGACGTCAGGCGTTTCGCGGCGGTGCTTGCGCAGGTCCGAATAGAAGGCATTGCGCAGGATGGTGAACAGCCAGGCCTTGAGATTGGTGCCGTCCTGGAACGTATCCAGTTTGTGCCATGCCTTGACGAGCGTCTCCTGCACGAGATCGTCGGCACGATCCACGTTGCCTGCCAACGACAGGGCGAAGGCGCGGAGGTTTGGAATGGCAGCCACAAGCTCGGCTTGTGTTTGCTCGGAAGCAACGGTCATCTACGTGCCCTTTGAACCACTGTCCGGTTTTCCACCCGGGGGTATCTGATCGAGCTTCTTCAGAAGCTCGAAGAACTTATCGGGAACGGGCTCACTCAGAAGCTTGCCGTAGACCTTCTTCAACTGCCGGCCGAGCGCATCGCTCGCCTCCATACCGCTCGGCCCTTCGGGCGGTTGCAGTTCTCCGTTGTTCACATTCGCCATCATCTGGACATTCTGATCCTTCGATGCGGGCGCCGCCCCTGCCTGGGCCGTCGCTGCCGCCGCCGTGTTGGTTTTTCCCTCATCCGAGGACATGTCGTTCCCCCCTCCAAAGCGCAGGGGCCAAACGGTTCCCACGCGCTGCGAAAGCCACGTGGAGCCCGCCCGGCCCAATGCCGCTACCCAGCAACGCACCAGTGCGGTCGCGGTTCCCGGTGCCGCATTTTTTTTGGAACCCGCCTGCCGGCAGAGCGTTTGCTTCCACCGGGGGCTGCACCATAATCGGTCCCGGCCTCACCGAGCCAAGGCAAAACACCTCATAACAACACAGGTTCAGGACCCATGGTCACTATGGCTGCCGCTTTAGGCCCGCACATTCCCTACCTCAGGCGCTTCGCGCGCGCGCTGACGGGAAGCCAGGAAAGCGGCGACGCTTATGTCGTCACCGCGCTCGAAGTCCTCGCCGAGGATCCGTCGAGTTTCCCATCGGATATGCCGCACCGCGTCGGTCTGTTCCACGTGTTCATGAGAATTTGGTCGTCGGTCGACGTGAACTCGCGCGAATCCGGGCCGGCGGAAAACGCGGACATGGTCGCCGCCGACCGCCGGCTCGAGAACATCGCGCCGCGCGCACGACAGGCTTTCCTGCTGGTGGCGCTCGAGGAATTTTCGGTCGACGAGGCCGCGAAGGCCCTTGGTACGACGGCGGACGAGGTCTCGAAGCTGCTCGATCAGGCGGCAGCCGAGATTTCGCAGCAGGTAGCGACCGACGTCCTCATCATCGAGGACGAACCGCTGATCGCCATGGACATCGAGGACCTGGTGCTGTCGCTCAATCATCGCGTCACGGGCGTGGCGCGCACGCACAGGGAGGCCGTCGCGCTGGCGCGAGAGAAGAGGCCGGGCCTCGTGCTCGCCGACATTCATCTCGCCGACGGGAGTTCGGGCATCGATGCGGTGAACGACCTGCTCAGGGAGATCGACGTGCCGGTGATCTTCATCACCGCGTTCCCCGAGCGGCTGCTGACCGGCGAGCGGCCGGAGCCGACCTTCCTCATCACCAAGCCGTTCCAGCCGGCGACAGTGAAGGCCATCATCAGCCAGGCGCTGTTCTTCGAGCGCCGGGCCGGTGGCCGTCAGCTCAAGAGCGCCTGACACGTCGTCTCGCCACGCCATGAAGCAGCAGGCCCGCCGCTTTCGAGCAGCGGGCCTTTTTCACATGCGAGTGTCGCCGCTCAATCGAAGCGGCGCAGGTCGAGCGTCAGCGGGTAATCCGGGTTGACGACGGCGCGCGCGGGCCGCATCGGCCCGGCCGTGTGCCCGTGCGGATCGAAACGCGCGAGGCGGCGCCCTTCGGCCTCGTTGCCGTTGACCGGGAACACCTCGAAGTTCCGCCCGCCCGGATGCGCGACGTGATAGCGGCAGCCCGCGATCGATCGCCCTGTCCACGTATCGACGACGTCGACGGTCAGCGGCACGTGCGGGGGGATCGTCGGATGCAGCGCCGACGGCGGCCACCACGCACGATAGCGCACGCCTGCGACCGCTTCGCCCGGAACGCCGGTCGGCGTCAGCGGCACGGTGCGGCCGTTGCAGGTCACGACGAAGCGATCGCCGCTCTGGCCTTTGACCTTCAGCTCGATACGTTCGAGCGAGGAATCGACGTAGCGCGCAGTGCCGCCGATGACGCCTTCCTCGCCGAGCACGTGCCACGGTTCCAGCGCCTGACGCATCTCGACCTCGAGATCGCGCGCCGCCACCTTGCCGTAGAGCGGAAAGCGGAACTCGAAATGCGGGCGGAACCATTCGAGTTCGCACGGCAGGCCGGCGGCCTTGAGGTCATCGACGATGCCGGCGAGGTCGGACCAGAGATAGTGCGGCAGCATGAAGCGGTCGTGCAGCGTCGTGCCCCAGCGCACGAGACGCGTGCGGTACGGCTTCTCCCAGAACATGACGATGAGCGCACGCAGCAGCAGTTGCTGCGCGAGACTCATGCGCGCGTGCGGCGGCATTTCGAAGGAGCGGAACTCGACGAGGCCGAGGCGGCCGGTCGGACCGTCGGGCGAGTAGAGCTTGTCGATGCAGATTTCCGCGCGGTGCGTGTTGCCCAGATCGGAAGAGCGTCGTGTAGGGAAAGAGTGTAGATCTCGGTGG
>CALFEM010000145.1 GCA_937950105.1 uncultured Alphaproteobacteria bacterium
CGTGTGCTCTTCCGATCTCGCGGACCGCCTCACCAATCTCGGCCTCGACCGCCTCGGGAGTATCACCGCTGCGGTCGTCCGGGTCGTCACCACGGTCCCGCTCCAAGGGCAGCGCCATCACCGCCATGCCCATCTTGAGGCTGGCAAACGTGAGCGCGAAGGAGGCGAAGAACAGGATCATGGGAATGAACGGCTCGCTGCTTTCGCGCAGCAGCGTTCCAATGTTTCCCATGTTGGCGAGTACGACGACGCCAGCCAGAGCCACACCGATCGCGGCGCCCATGCCGCAGTGAATGGCGAGGAATTCCAGCAGCCGTGGGCGTGGCGGTTCACCGGGTACCGTGCGGGGAAATGGTCTTTTACGAGACGATGGCATGCTTGCGCCTCCGGCAAGGGGTGGGCTCGTCGTCAACCTCCCCGAGCTGGCCGGGACGAGCCGGTCCAGCAGCGCTTCACCGGACTACACATATGGCCGCGGTTACGCGCCGACAACCGGCACAGGTCAGCGAAGCGCCTTGGGCATCAATATTTCCTCCTCTGGCCAACGGACGGTGACCGCGCGCACACTGCGCTTCGACTGCCGGGACGGTGCAAACAGCTTCTCGACGACAAAAAAAAAGGCGCGCGGTGCTCGCACCGCGCGCCTCCCGGTCACTCGAGAGAGACATCTCACCAGTGATGATGGCGGATGCGGCCGTGGTGGCGATGGTGCCACTTGCGGTGATGATAGTGACGCTTCGAGGCGCCCCACGCCTTGTAGTACGGCGGCAGGCGATAGTTCTGGCGGCAGCGGTGATAGCAACGCGCCGGCACCCAGTAGCCCGAGTTGTAGTAGGGATAATAGCCGCGCGGCTCGTAGCGGTAGGCATACGGATCGGTCACGCTGTGCGCGTAGTAGCGGTGGTGGTAGCGCGGATAGTAGATCCAGTGGCGCACGACGCGCTCGTGACCCCAGCCACGCGGGGCATCGGAGCGGTGGTAGTGGCCGGCTTCGGCGGGGGCCGGGGCCGTCATCACGATGGCGACGAGCGCCAGGATGGCGGCGAGCAGCGATTTGAGACGCATCACGAAACTCCTGAGACGCTGGAACGGTTAACTTGGCCAGCAACATACACGATTAGGCTTACGTTCCCCTAAACATCCGGCGCCGTTTCCTGCCGTGCTGCGGCCGAGCTGTGCGAAAGCGGTGCCGCCCTTAATCAAATCCTCACCCTGATCGCATCAAATCTCACCGTCGGGCCTCGTCAGGGGCCACGGCGGCCGGTGCGCGAGCCGGTCCATGTCCATGCCGCAACCTCGGATGCCCCGTGAAGCGTATCCACCACCAGCCGGAACCCGACGACCGCGAGCGCATGATCGCGGCAACCGAACGGCTGGCCGCTCTGCTCGAAGGGGCCGGCCCGAACATCGTGGTCACGCCCCTCGCTGCGGAAGAAACCGGGCTGCCCGAGAACCTGCGGCGTCTGACACCCGGCGCCACCGCGGCGTCCAGCGACGAGACAGTGGCCCGCGCGCACGATCCGCTCACGCGCGCCCGCGGCCGTATCCGCAGCGGCGGCGACGCAGCCGGGCCTGCCGCCGCCAGCCCGGCCGCAGCATCCGTCGCGTCAGCTTCCGCTCGCGCTGCTGACACGCGGACAGCGCCATCGTTCGCCGCCTCTGGCGCCGCAACTGGCGCTGCCGATGCGCCCCCGGTGCTTGCCGCCCCGGAACGTATCGAACGTAAGGCACACGTCGCCGGATCGAAGCCGTCGCTGGCCGGCGGCGAACTGGCCGATGCACTGCATCTCAGCCGCCGCGCCTTCATGGCGACCGGCCTCTTCTCGCTGGTCATCAACGTGCTCATGCTGACCGGCCCGCTGTTCATGCTGCAGGTCTACGACCGCGTGCTCACCTCCGGCAGCATTTCGACGCTGGTTGCGCTGTCGGCCATGACGGCGGCGCTCTATGCCATCATCGGCTATCTCGAGCTGGTGCGCTCGCGCATCGTCGTGCGCATCGGCGCCGAGGTCGACGGCCGCATCGGCGATCGCGTGTTCGAAGCCTCGCTGCGCCGCTCGGTGCTCGGCCAGGGCACTTCGGTGCCGGCGCTGCGCGAACTCGACACGCTGCGCCAGTTCCTCGCCAGCCAGGGGCCGCTGACGCTGTTCGACGCGCCGTGGACGCCGATCTACCTGCTGGTCGTGTTCATGCTGCACTGGACGCTCGGCGTCGCCGCGACCATCGGCGCCGTCATGCTGTTCGCCATCGCCGTCATGAGTGAGGCGCGCAGCCGCGGACCGCTGGCCGAGGCCGGCAAATCGGCGTTCCGCAGCCTCGAGCTCGCCGAGACCGGCCAGCGCAACGCCGAAGCCATCACCGCAATGGGCATGCTCGGCGCCTACCGCGCGCGCTGGCAGCAGGCCAACCGCGAAAGCATCGCCTGGCAGCTGTTTGCTGCCGACCGTCTCGGCTCGATGTCGGCGCTGTCGAAGGCGCTGCGGCTGCTGCTGCAGTCGCTGATGCTGGCGATCGGCGCCGCGCTCGCCATCAACGGGCAGATTTCCGCCGGCTCGATCGTCGCCGCCACCATCATCTTCGGCCGCGCGCTCGCCCCGGTCGAGCAGGCGATCGGACAATGGCGCGCATTCCTCAAGGCGCGCGAGAGCTACGACAAGCTCGACGAACTGCTGCAGAAGGAGCCGCCGCCGCCGCCGCGCACGAGCCTGCCGGCGCCGAAAGGCATTCTTTCCGTCAGCGGCCTGCGGGTCTCATCGCCCGCAACGCAAGCGGCGATTCTCAACGGTCTCTCGTTCGAGGTGAAGCCGGGGCAGATGCTCGCCGTGATCGGTCCGAGCGCGTCCGGCAAATCGACGCTGGCGCGCACGCTCGTCGGCTTGTGGCAGCCGAGCGCAGGTCAGGTGAAACTCGACGGCGCACGTATCGACCAGTGGTCGCAGGAGGCACTCGGACGCCACATCGGCTACCTGCCGCAGAACGTCGAGCTGTTCGCCGGCACCGTCGCCGACAACATCGCCCGCTTCACCGCCGGCGCCAGCGACGCCGACGTGGTCGCCGCCGCATCGCAGGCGCATGCGCACGAGATGATCCTGGCGCTGCCCGAGGGCTATCAGACGCAGCTCGGCGCCTTCGGCACCTATCTTTCGGCCGGACAGCGCCAGCGCATCGGTCTCGCCCGCGCGCTCTATGGCCGCCCGGCGCTGGTGGTGCTCGACGAACCGAACTCCAATCTCGATCGCGCCGGCGACGAGGCGCTCGCTTCGGCCGTCACCGGCATGCGCGAGCGCGGCCAGACGGTGGTGCTGGTGTCGCATCGCGTGCAGGCGATCACCATGGCCGATCTGCTGCTCTACATCGATCGCGGTGCGCAACGTGCCTTCGGTCCGCGCGACGAGGTGCTGAAGCTGTTCCAGGGCGCCAGCAACGCGCAGACGGTGGAGCGCGGGCGCCGGTCGACGGACTACCCGCAGCAGCCGGCGCCGACTCGTGCGCCGAAGGGCGGTGAGGCATGAGCCTTCGCACCGCGAGCACCGTTGCCGCCAGGACCGTCGCACCGGCCACCACCGCTGCCGACTGGCACCTAACCGAACCGTGGGTGAAGCGCGGGCTTTCAGTCGTGGTGTGGCTGGTCGGCGGCCTGCTGGCGTGGCTCGCCATCGTCTCCATCTCGGGCGCGGTGATGGCGCCCGGCCGCGTCACGGTCGAGAGCAACTACCAGACGGTGCAGCACCTCGACGGCGGCATCATCCGCGAACTCCTGGTGCGCAACGGCGACGCCGTGAAGGCCGGCGACGTGCTGATGCGGCTCGACCCGACCGATGCGGCGGCGAACCTCGCCGTGGCGCGCTCGCGCGTGCGTGAGCTTTCGATCCAGGCCGCGCGCCTCGAAGCCGAGCGCGACCGCAAGGACGGCTTCAAGCTACCCGCCGGGCTCGAAGCGGCGAGCGAAGAAACACAACGCATTGCCGCCTCCCAGCGCTCGCTGTTCGAGGCGCGGCGCACGAGCCGGCTCGGCGAGCAATCGGTTCTGCTCGAGCGCAAGCGCCAGCTCGAAGGCGAGATGCGCGGTGTGAAATCGCAGCTCGACGCCGCGCAGAAGCAGCTTGCCATCAACGCCCGCGAGCTGGCCTCGATCCGCCCGCTCTACGACAAGGGCTACGTCAACCAGCAGCGCATCGCGCCGCTGGAGCGCGAGGCCGCGCGCCTCGAAGGTGAGGGCGGACGTCTCAACTCGGAAGTCTCCAAGGTGCAGGCCTCGCTTATGGAGGCCGAGCTGCGCATCCAGCAGAGCGAGAAGGCGTTCACCACCGAAGTCGTCGACGAGCTGCGCAAGGTGCAGGCGGCGCTTGCCGAGCAACGCGAGGCAGAGCGCACCTCGGCCGGCAAGCTCGCCCGCATCGACATCCGCGCGCCGCGCTCGGGCCGCGTCCATGCCATGCGCCAGCAGACCATCGGCGGCGTCGTCTCGCCGGGCGGCGCGCTGCTGCAGGTGATCCCGGAGGACGAGCGTCTGATCGTCTCGGCCGAACTGAAGACCGGCGATGTCGACAAGGTGCGCGCGGGCCAGAGCGCCGCGGTACGCTTCCCGGGCTTCGACAGCGCCACGACGCCGCGGCTCGAGGGCAACGTCATCCGCGTCTCGCCGGCGGAAGTGACGGACCAGCAGGGCCGCGCCTACTTCACTGCAGATGTGGAGCTGTCACCCGAGCAACTGACACGTCTCAGGACGGACCACGTGCTGATGCCGGGCATGCCGGCGGAGGTCTATTTCGAGACGGGCTCGCGCTCGATGCTGAGTTACCTGATCAAGCCCCTGACCGACGCTCTCGCCCATACGTTCCTGGATTGAGGAAGGGTGAGTGGTGAGCAGTGAGTAGTGAGTAGTGAGTAGTGAGTAGCAAAAGGTCTACTCCCTATTCCCTATTCCCTATTCCCTACTCCCTCACTCAATACGCGTTCTGGTAGGCGCGCGGGGAGAGCACGGTCAGCGCCAGAATGTAGAGGTCGAGCACGAGCGACCAGTTCTCGATGTAGTAGATGTCGTACTCGACACGGCGGCGCATGTCGTCCTCGGTCTCGGTGGCGCCGCGATAGCCGTGCACCTGCGCCCAGCCGGTGATGCCCGGTTTGACGTTGAGGCGGCGCGGATACTCCTCGATACGCTGCTCGTAATGCACGTCGTGGGCGACCGCATGCGGGCGCGGACCGACCAGCGACATCTCGCCCATCAGCACGTTGATGAGCTGCGGCAGCTCGTCGAGATTGAAGCGGCGCAACCAGCGGCCCGTGCGCGTCACGCGGACATCGTCGCGCGATGCCTGCCTCACCACGGCGCCGTCGTCGAGCGTCGTCATGGTGCGAAACTTCCAGATGCGGAACTCCTGGTGATTGTAGCCGCGGCGGCGCTGGCGGAAGAATACCGGTCCGGGGCTGTCGAGTTTGATCGCAACGGCAATGCCGAGCAGCACCGGCGCCAGCAGCACCAGCGCAAGCCCCGCGAGGGTCGCGTCGAGCAGGCGCTTGGTCAGCATCTGCACCGGGGCCAGCGGCGCCGACGTCACCGACAGCGCCGTTGCGGCGCCGAAGCGCACGATATGGGGATCAGCGGATCGGCCGATGATGCTGGAAGCGCCGACATGCACGCCGGCGGGCAGTACGCGCAGCGCGGTGACGATGCGCTCTATCTCGGCGGCGTGCGCCCAGTCCAGCATGACGACGACGTCGTCGACGCGCTGCGAGCGGGCCCGCGTGACGAGTTCGGCAAGGAGGCTGTCGATATCCTCGGCGCGCTTGCCGGCCGTCGTATCGGCCAGCAGACCCGTGGCGACGACGCGGGCGCTCGACAGCGGACCGATGTCGGCGATGGCGCGCGCGATGTCCGCCTCCGATCCGATCAGCATGAGGCGGCGGCGCTGCACGCGGCCGTTGAGGATCGCCTGCTTGAGGCTGATGGTGATGACGGCCTCGGCGGCGATCACGGCGTGCAGGCCGGCGATGTAGAACAGCACGAGCCAGCCACGCGAGAAGTAGGCGGTGGTCTTGGTGAGGAAGCCGATGACAGCCAGCGCCAGGAAGGCGTAGGTCCAGATCAACAGCATGCGCGAGGTGGCGCGCCGACCTTCGAGGAAATCCTCGATGTCGTACTCGTCGCGAAAGGCGAACGGCAGCGTGTAGATCAGGGCGGCGATGCCGCCGACGGCAGCGTAGTCCTCGAGCGCTCCGACGCCGTCGTAGAACATCAAGTGCCAAGCCGCGCCACTCGCCACCGAGATCGCGACGATGATCAGGCATTCGGCGAGAAACGCGAGGACGGCGAAGGACGTGTTGCCGATGGCAAAGCGATCAGCAAGCGGATGACCCGCGTCTATGTCTTGCACACGACTCGGCACGGCGGTGCAACTCCAATGTACCCGTGGACCCTGCAGAAGACGCGACAGCACGTGAGCAGCCGCCGCTAAACGGCTGGCAGGATGCAAGTTCTAGTACCTTTCGCGATGCACAAAGGCAATATCTCGCCTTTTAGGTAAACCGTTATTCCGGAGGCTCGGACACCTCGCCTCCTCCCAGGCCGGCGGCGACCGGAGGCACGGGGCTTGCAACGATCCGGGCGAAGCCGGCGGGACCCGGCCTGGCCGTTATTGGGCGCGTGTTTCGAGGCACCGGATGTGCCGCGACGGCACAAACCCCTTTCCACAGGGCGTGCGACATGGTGCAAATGAGAGAGCGGCTGCTGAGCGGTGGCATCCCGGCAAGCCAATCGGTCGGCGTCATGACCCAGTCGAATGCGCCAGCTCGGGCGCAGGCCCTGTCCGACGAGCGAGGGCGGTCCCGAAAGGCCACCGACTTCGGCGGCTTCCTCGGCATTCTTGCGCGCCGCGTCCCGAGCATCGCTCTCATCACCGCGCTCAGCACGGCAGCGGCACTCGCCTATCTGGCGACGGCCTCCCCCGTCTACACGGCAACCACGTCGTTGTTCATCGATCCGCGCACCCGCGCCGTCGTGCCGCAGGAAGTCGTGGTCGGCAACCTCGGCTCCGATCAGGCCCTGGTCGAAAGCCAGGTCGCGATCATCGGCTCGGACGGCGTGCTCCGCCGTGTCGTCAAGGCGATGGCCCTCGACAAGGATCCGGAGTTCGCGCCCGAGCCGTCGTACGGGCTTCTGTCGCGCCTCAAGGCCCTCATCATCAAGCGACCGGAAGCGGCCGACGCCGAGACGCGCGCCATCCTCTCGCTCTCCGACAACCTGAAGGTCAAGCGCGCCCAGAAGACCTACGTCGTCGACATCGAGGTTGCGTCGTCGTCGCCGGTCAAGGCCGCGCGCCTCTCGGAAGCCGTCGTCGCCGCCTACCTGGAGGACCAGTCGGCGGCCAAGTCCGACGACGCACGCCGCGCCAACAAGCTGATCGACTCCCGCCTCGGCGAGCTGCGCACGCAGCTGCGCAAGGCGGAAACACGGATCGACGAATTCAAGAAGGCCAACAAGATCCTCACGTCGGAAGGCGGTCTCGTCACCGAGCAGCAGTTGACCAAGCTCAATGGCGAGTTGATCACGGCGCGCGCCGTCGCCGCAGAGAGCAAGGCCCGCTTCGAGCAGGTCACCGTCGCCCTCGCCAACGGCGGCAGCCCCGAGTTCCTGCCCGATGCCATCCGCTCCGGCCTCGTACAGCGTCTGCGCGAGCAATACACGCAGGTCGCGCGCCGCGAGGCGGCCCTCTCCACCCAGCTCCAGGGCCGCCATCCGGTCCTGATCGAGGTTCGCTCGCAGCTTGAGGAGATGCGCAACCAGATCAATGCCGAGCTGAAGCGAATCTCGACCAGTGCGAAGAGCGAGTCCCAGATCGCCGAAAACCGCGTTGCCGAGCTGCAGCGCACGCTCGATCGTGCCAAGGAAGACGTCTCGCGTACCAACACGGCACAGATCCGCCTGCGCGAACTCGAACAGGAAGCCGCCGCCAGCCGCGATCTGCTCAACACCTTCCTCGCCCGCGCCAAGCAGACCCAGGAACAGCAGAACCTCGCCGTCTCGGAAGCCCGCATCATCTCGCCGGCGAGCGTGCCGACCAAGCCGAGCAAGCCTCTGACGGCGCTCATCCTGGCACTCGGCCTCCTCGGCGGCCTCGGTCTTGGCCTCGCCCGTGCGCTGGTCATGGATCATCTGGACCGCTCGGTGCGCTCCACCTCGGATCTCGAGGAGCACACGGGCCTGCGCACACTCGGCGCGTTGCCCGACCTCGGCGACGTCGGCCTCGGCCGACTGCTGTCGGGCAAGGGGGGCAACGAGCCGGTGTCGCTCGGCGATGTGATGCGCGCGTTGTCGGAGCCAAAGTCGGTCGGCGGCGGATTTGCCTTCCGGCAAGCGGTTCTGCGCCTGCTGTCGCGTACCCGCGCCGGCCTGACGGAGCATCATCCGGCCGTCGCCATGCTGGTCTCCGCCCATCCAGGCGCTGGCACCTCGTCGACGGCGCTGGCGCTCGCCTATGCCGCGGCTCTTGGCGGCGAGAAGGTGCTACTCGTCGATGCCGCCTCGAGCGATGTTTCACTTTCCGCAGCGCTCGCCGCCGACCTCGACCATCCGGGTGTGATCGTGCTCGACAACCGCGCGCATCTGCAGTCCATCACGCGACGTGACCAGCGGTCCGGCCTCGTGTTCCTGCCGATCGCGCTCGCCGACCTGCGCACGCTCAAGGCGCATCAGAGGAAGCGGCTCGCGCACGGTATCACCGCGCTGTCGCAATCCTACGATCTGGTCGTCATCGATGGCGGCGCCCTGCTGCAGGACGAAAGCGCGGCGTCCTTGTTCCCGATGGTCGATCAGGTACTGGTCGTGGCCCGCGCCGGCGTGACGGGGGAGATCGGAAGAGCGTCGTGGAGGGAAAGAGTGTAGATCTCGGTGGT
>CALFEM010000146.1 GCA_937950105.1 uncultured Alphaproteobacteria bacterium
CGCCATCGCCGGCCAGGCCCGTCGTCGATGCGGCGCTTGTCACCAGTCTCGAGCGGTCGATCCGCGCCGCCGTCGGCAGCGGCGACGAAGCCAGTGTGGCGCGGCTCTCGCTGCAATTGGCCCGAGCCCTTCCCGCGGGGCACGAGCACGGGCACGATGTCGAAAGCTATCTGCGGCGTGCGATCACCGTGGCCATGCGTCTCGGCGATACCGCGACTCATGCGGCCGCGCGCCTCGAACTCGGCGACCGGGTCGGCGGGCGGGGCGACATGATCACGGCATGCGAGCACTGGCAGATCGCGCGGCAGATTTTCTGGGACGAGAACCGCCGCGACGGCATCGCCGAGGCCGATCAGCGCATGATCGCCAACGGCTGCCCGACCGACTGGGTGTTGAACGACTTCTGAGGGCGCGCAGGTTTCGAAGCAGTATCGACGACCGCTCGGATCAGGCCGAAGGTTTGCGCGCGGCTGAGAGATCCGGCCTCACCTCGTCGTTGTCTTTCGCGCGCCGCACACGGCCGTCGAACTGTGCCCCTTCCGCGATCGAGAGCGTCTGGTGCACGATGTCGCCCGACACGCGCGCGGATTGCTTCAGCGAAACGCTGGAGCCGCGAATGCCACCGTCGACCACGCCACGCACGTCGATCGAATCCGCTGAGATCGAGCCGGTGATGCGGCCGGTGTCGCCGACCACCACTTCGCGCCCGGTCAGATCGCCGATGATCTCGCCGTCGACCTGCAACCGGCCATTGCTGACGATGTGAATCTTTTCGCCGGAGATCGAGAGATCGCGGCCGATGAGCGAAACGGCGAGGGCGCCCTGGGCCGGAGTCGCGGAGGTGACCGGAATGACGTCGGGTGCCGCGGCCGGGCCTGCGGGCATGAAGCCGCCTGCTGCGGCCGGCATCGGTGTGGCCAGTGACGCGGGTGGCGTCGGAGGTGCCGGCCGGTTGCTGTCCAAGGGTTTGGCAGGATCGCTGGATGAGCTGCGGCCGAACACGCGGTACCTCCTCGGACAGAAACTGGCTTCACGGCTTCGCAGCGCGTGGACGTGGTGTCGAGCACCGCGGTCCCCGGTTGCGGGAAGCACGTCAACCATGCCTTTTCGGCCGTTCGATGTCGAGGCGAAGCGTGGCCTCAGCGTGAACGGCGCGACGGTCTGTCTGCGGTTCAGTCCCGCAACAGGACAGCAGTTCACGTTTCTGGAATTTGCAGGGTCTGAGAATATCGGACGGACCACCGCCTGCTCAGGTGACGGACGTCAGTGTCACGTCGAAAGCGGGCGGCTGGCGCATTGTCTGATAGACCACGCAGTAA
Organism: uncultured Alphaproteobacteria bacterium; assembly: GCA_937950105.1. GTDB lineage: Bacteria > Pseudomonadota > Alphaproteobacteria > Rhizobiales > Hyphomicrobiaceae > JAEUMD01. Next base: position 1,320 of record CALFEM010000146.1, read on the forward strand.
CGCTCGGTCAGCTTGAGCAGCGTGGCGCGCTGGTCGTCCGTCAGGTCGCCATCGATCTCGAACGACAGCCGCACAGCGCGAAAGCCGACCGGCGCGGCCTTGTCGACGCCGAGCGTGCCGCGAAAATCGAGATCGCCTTCGGCACGCACCTTGCCGCTGCGGATTGTCAACCCGAGCGCGGTGGCGACGGCGTTGAGCGTCACGCCGGCGCACGCGACGAGTGCCTCGAGCAGCATGTCGCCGGAGCACGCGTGCATGCCGCTACCGCCGGTCGCTGGATGCAGGCCGGCTTCGACCATGGCGCGCGACGTCGCCACCGAGCAGGTGACGCCCTCGCCGATGCTGCCTTCCGCCTTGAGCGTGACGACGGCGCTGTCGGGCGCGTCCTTGTAGCGGCTCTTGAGCGGGGCCTGCAGCGCCTTGAGCGCTTCTGCGTCCATCGGTGCAACTCCTGCCTCGAACGAAACGAGCAGCGGCACATCACCGCTGCCCGTCGTGATCTGGTGTGCCATGTGCCGGGATGGAAGTGCCCTGCGTGCAGCCTTCGCCTGGTGCGCCTGGCTCAGTAGCGCGGAACGAAGATATCGACGAACGGCGCCACCACGCGAACGCCGTGGCGGCTGCGGTTCACGTAGGCGAACGGCGCATCGACCTCGACGCGGCGGGCGTGGCGATCGACGCGCGTGTAGGGTGCGGTAACGTGGGCGTGGCGCTTGTTGGCATGCTTGCCGCCGTAGCGGTGGGCATCGGCCGTCGGGGCGGTGGCAGCCGCGAGGGCGAGCATCACGGCGGTTGCGGTGGCGATTCTGGAGACCATGTCGGCATCCTTCTTGTTTGGCTCATGATTGCGCTGCGGACGTCGCAGCGCGGGCGGCGCGCGCAATCTGCGCGCGTCACCCGGCCTGACGATCTTGTCGTTATCGAGTTGATCGTCTCAGGCGTCGGCGAGCAGCTTCTCGGCCGTTACGGGGCCGAAGTTGCCGTCGGCCGGAAGCTTGTTGCGCTTCTGGTAGTCGCGCACGGCGTCCTTGGTTCCGCGGCCGTAGTTGCCGTCGACGGTCAGCTCATATCCGATGGCGTTGAGCAACTCCTGCAGCGCCTTGACGTCGTCGCCGCTGTCGCCACGGCGCAGCGTGCGCTCGAACTTAGGCTTCGACTCGGCCGAGCCGATGAGGCCCTTGCAGGGGCGCGCGGTGCGCGTGCACACCCAGCGCTTCTTGCCTTCGACGGAAACCTGCTCGCAGTCGACCTTCTTGTCCTCGGCGACGGCCCACGACTGGAAGCCCTTGCCGAATTTGGCCTCTGCTGCCTTTCGCCATGCAAACAGCGAACTCGGATAAGCGCCGAGCGTGCGCGAAATGAAGGGCTCGCCCTCGGCGACGACCATGTCCTTCTGGCAATCCTTGGCGCTGGCGCTCGTGGCGGTAGCGGCTGCCAGCACCGCGATAGCGGCGATACGGATCGAACCCTTCATGGCACTCTCCTGCGTTGAACTCCGACATCGCTGCGGCACCGCAGCGAAAGCAGGCGATCATTGTGGGAGGCTGCGCCCTTGGCCACCGAAAAGCCGTTGCTGCGGCCTGTATTTCCCCAGCCTTGTTGCAAATGCGTCGCTGATCAGCGGTGCAATGCGGACCGGCGTGTCTCTCCGGTGAAGGCGCGGGCGAGCAGAATGCTCCAGATCAGCGCCAGTGCGCCGGCGCTCCACCGCGCCGCGGTGTCCAGGTGCGGCAGCGCCATGCTGCGGCCGATGCCGAGGAACAGCCCGCTCGGGCCAGCGTGGAAGAAGGCGAGCCAAAACCCGATCTGGATCAGCGCCGCGACCGCGGTGACGGCGATCAAAACCCACACCGGCCAGCGCCGCCGGCTCGACTGCAGCAGCGCACGCCCGAGTGGAAAGAGCAGCAACAGCACGATCGCCGCCCAGCCATAGAGCGAAAACCACTGCGCCCCGAGCACGAGGCGCATCACGCCTGCGGCGATCGCGACCGCGACTATGCCCCCACGTATCGCCACGCTGTTTACGCCAGCGGCGTCTCGATCTGCCGTCATGCCCTCGTCTCGCCTGCCCCATTCCGCCGTGTAGGCCGAATGCCGTCCCCGCCGACGCCAGATCGCCGCACGGGACAACCTGCGAGCCGATGTGGTTCGCGCCGGCACATAATGCTCTATTGAGCGCCGGGTTCACTACATCCCGCCGTCGCCGGTCCGCGCCTAACGCGATGGCCGGGCCCGTTCGCAACTCCCCGACCAACGGACTTCAACCGCGCCCGCATGGAACACACGACACTTCTGCATCTCGCCCTGCTGCTCGCCGCCGCGGCCATCGCCGCGCCGATTGCGCGCTGGCTCAAGATCGGGACCGTGCTCGGCTACCTCGCCGCGGGCGTTCTGCTCGGACCCTATGGCATTGGCCAAGCCTTTTCGATCTATCAGGCGAAGGAAATCCTGCACATCTCCGAATTCGGGGTCGTGCTGCTGTTGTTCCTGATCGGCCTCGAGTTGCGTCCGGGCCGCCTCTGGTCGATGCGCGCGGCGATTTTCGGTCTCGGCGGAGCGCAGGTGGGCATTACGTCGGCCCTGCT
>CALFEM010000147.1 GCA_937950105.1 uncultured Alphaproteobacteria bacterium
GTGCAGCTGGCGTGCGTTGTATCCCGGTGCCGGGCGCCTGCGCGGCCATCGCCGCGCTGTCGGTGGCAGGGTTGCCCAGCGACCGTTTCGTGTTCGAGGGCTTCCTGCCACCGAAGGCTGCGGCGCGGCGCGGCCGCCTGCAGGAGCTGGCCGGGGAAGGGCGCACGCTGATCTTCTACGAGTCCTCGCACCGCGTGGCGGAGAGCCTGGCGGACATGCGCGACGCCTTCGGCGCGCAGCGCGAGGCGGTGCTGGCCCGCGAGCTGACCAAGCTGTTCGAGACCGTGCTGGGCGAGCCGCTGGGCGAGCTGGCCGCGCGGGTCGCCGCCGACCCCGACCAGCAGCGCGGCGAATGCGTGGTGCTGGTGGCCGGGCGCGGCGAGGAGGTCGACGCCCGGCTGGCAGAGGGCGAGCGGGTGTTCGCCATCCTGCGCGAGGAGCTGCCGCCGGCCAGGGCGGCCAAGCTGGCCGCGGCGATCAGCGGCGCTCCGCGCAAGCTGCTGTACCGCGAGTAGCGCTGAGCGCTGCCTGCGCGGTCCGTTCCCGATCCGTTCTCCCTATTCCCGCTCCCGCCCCCTACAATACGAGGCGGAGTTGGCCGGGCAGTCGCGTCGCATTTCGGTGCGTCGAGGAAAGTCCGGGCTCCATAGGGCAGAGTGCCAGGTAACTCCTGGGCGGCGTGAGCCGACGGCCAGTGCAACAGAGAGCAGACCGCCGATGGCCCGCAAGGGCACAGGTAAGGGTGAAAGGGTGCGGTAAGAGCGCACCGCGTACGGGGCCAACGCCGTACGGCACGGTAAACCCCACTCGGAGCAAGACCAAATAGGGGGACGATAACGCGGCCCGCGTTGTTCCCGGGTAGGTTGCTGGAGCCAGGCGGCGACGCCTGGCCGAGAGGAATGACTGTCGCGCCGCAAGGCGTACAGAACCCGGCTTACAGGCCGACTCCACCTTTTTCCACCCCGGGCGGGACACCGCCCGGGGTTTTTTCATGGCGTTGACGGTCCTGAATGCCAGTTCATCCCCGCCGTGGCTGAGTTGGGTTATGGGCCCGGGATAAAAATCCCTTTGTTTCAATCATCTTCCCTTGCTTCCTCAGGTAAGGGGTGAAATTTGGTCACCTCTTTGCCTTTACTCCTTGATTCACAAAAGAAATTCCCTTGACAGTCTCAGGGGGCGAGACTATCGTGGGTTTCGGTGTGAAATCGTGGGTTTTTGTGGAGCCATTGGGCCGTGTTCCAGGGCGAGACCGCCATCAGCGTTGACGACAAGGGCCGGCTGGCCATCCCGACGATGTATCGGGAGCTGGTCGCGGGCGCCTGCGCCAATCGCCTGGTGATCACCTACAACCCCTTCGAGCACGGTTGCCTGTGGCTGTTTCCGTACGCCGAGTGGGAGCAGGTGCGGGATCAGGTCAATGCGCTTCCCAGCGTCAAGGCTGCCCATCGCAACCTCCAGATGAAGCTGGTCGGTGCGGCGGCGGTGGTCGAGCCGGACAGTGCCGCGCGAATCCTGCTCCCGGCGAGCCAGCGAAGTACCACGGGGATCGAGAAGAAGGCGGTCCTGCTGGGCATGGGCAACAAGTTCGAGCTGTGGAGCGAGCAGGCCCACCTGGCAAAGATCCGCCAGACCATCGGCGAAGACGACATCACCAACGAAATGGCAGATCTGCGCCTCTGAAATTCCAGAGGAAGCGACGACAAGGGCGGGACGGGAGCGGGAGTGCGGTATGGGCGAGAGCCGGATGACAAATTCAGGCTCGGCCCCGCTGCAGCACATTCCGGTGATGCTGGACGAGGCAGTGGAGGGTCTCGCCGTGAAAGCGGGCGGGCGCTACCTGGATGGCACGTTTGGACGCGGCGGACACGCGCGCGCCGTGCTGTCGCGCCTCGGGCCCGAAGGCCGCCTGCTGCTGATGGACCGCGACCCGCAAGCGATCGCCGCCGCCCGAGAGGCATTCGCGAACGATCCGCGCGTATCGATCCGACACGACAACTTCTCCACGCTCGCCGACTGGGATGAGACTGCCGCCGGCCTCGACGGCATCCTGCTGGATCTTGGCGTCTCCTCGCCGCAGCTCGACGAGGCGGCGCGCGGCTTCAGCTTCATGGCGGATGCGCCGCTGGACATGCGCATGGACCCCACCCGGGGTGAGAGCGCGGCGGAATTCCTCGCTCATGCCGATGAGCGCCAGATCGCCGACGTGCTATGGCAGTTCGGCGAAGAGCGTCATGCCCGCCGCATCGCGCGTGCCATCGTGGCCGATCGCGCCGCTACGCCGTTCACCCGTACCGGCCAGCTTGCTGCGCTGATCGAGCGCGTGGTCGGACGCCGCGAGCCGGGCAAGCACCCCGCCACCCGTAGCTTCCAGGCGCTGCGCATCCAGGTGAACGGTGAGCTCGATGCCCTGCAGCGTGGCCTGGAAGGTGCGCTGGAGCGACTGAAGGTCGGCGGGCGGCTTTCGGTCATCAGCTTCCACTCGCTGGAAGATCGTGCGGTCAAGCAGTTCATCCGCGACCAGTCGGGCCGCGTGCAGGGCAGCCGGCGCGGTCCGCCGGTGGCCGCCGCGCCTGCACGGTTGACGGCGATCGGCAAGGCGCAGTTTCCCTCGGCCAGCGAGCAGGCCGCCAACCCGCGCTCACGTTCGGCGGTGTTGCGCGTGGCGGAGAAGCTCGCATGAGGGTGTTCGGCGCCATCGCCCTGGTCGGCCTGCTCAGCCTGGTGCTGCTGAGTGCGCTGGGCGTGGTGTGGACGCGTCACGAGAGCCGTGTGCTGTTCGTGCAGCTGACCACGCTGCAGAACCAGCGTGACGATCTCAACGTGGAATACGGCCGGCTCGAGCTCGAGCAGGCCACCTGGGCCGAGCCGCGCCGCATCGACGAGGAGGCGCGCAGCAAGCTCGGCATGGTCACGCCTGCGCCGCAGGACATCCAGTTGGTGCGCCGATGAGCCGCCCGCGCAAGGTCGTTCCCGCGAATGTCGGCGGCAGCCGTCGCCGCGCCGTGGCGCCGAGCGCGCGACGGCGCCTGACCCTGGTGGTCGGCCTGCTCGGGCTGGCCTCGCTGGGTCTGGTTGCGCGCGCGTTCGACATCCAGGTGATCCGCAAGAACTTCTATCAGGAGCAGGGTGACGCCCGCTTCCTGCGCGAGGTGCCGATCCCGGTATCGCGAGGCACGATCTTCGATCGCAACGGCGAGCCGCTGGCGGTGTCCACGCCGATGGTCTCGATCACCGCGGTGCCTTCCCAGGTGCTGGAGAACGACGACCAGTTGCCGGCGTTGGCGGCCGCGCTCGGCACCACGACGGATCAGCTGCGCACCTATCTGGAACAGCGTGCGAGTCGCGAGTTTGCCTACCTCAAGCGCCAGATGAGCCCAGAAGCGGCCCAGGCGGTGCTGGATCTGGGCATTCCCGGCATCAATGGACAGCGCGAGTACCGCCGCTACTACCCGTCGGGCGAAGTCACCGCGCACGTGCTTGGCTTCACCAACATCGACGACCACGGCCAGGAAGGGCTGGAACTGGCGTTCGACGACTGGCTGTCCGGCCAGCCGGGCAAGAAGCGGGTGATCCGGGACAACAAGGGGCACATCGTCGAGGACGTGGAGCAGATCCGCGAGCCCAAGCCAGGCCACAACCTCACGCTCAGCATCGACCGGCGCATCCAGTTCCTTGCCTACAGCGAGCTGAAGAACGCGGTGGAGAAGTCGGAGGCCGACTCCGCGTCCATGGTGATCCTCGACGTGAAGACGGGCGAGGTGCTGGCCATGGTCAACATGCCCACCTACAACCCGAACGCGATCGGCTCCAGCACGGCCTCGTCGCGACGCAATCGCGCCATGACCGACGTGCTCGAGCCGGGTTCGACGATCAAGCCGGTCCTGATGGCCGCGGCGCTGTCCAGCGGGCAGTACACCCCGACCAGTCCGCTGATCGACACCACCGGCGGGCATTGGTATTTCCAGGGTCACGACATCCACGACACGCACAACTGGGGCGTGCTCACGCCCACCGGCGTGATCACCAAGTCCTCCAACGTCGGCGCGGCGCACATCGCGATGACGCTGGACACCAAGCTGATGTACGACACCTACCGGGCGTTCGGCTTCGGCAACAGCACCAACAGCGGTTTTCCGGGCGAGGCTTCGGGTTATTTGAAGATCGGCCGCGACTGGCGCCCGCTGGAGAAGGCGATCATGGGCTACGGCTACGGCTTGAACGTGACCGTGCTGCAGCTGGCCAACGCCTACGCCACCATCGCCGACGGCGGCGTGATGCATTCGCCGAGTTTCATCAAGGGCAGCGACTCCGCGCCGAAGGCCATCATCTCGCCGCAGATCGCGCATGAGCTGATCCAGATGATGGAGACGGTGATCCAGCCTGGCGGAACCGGCGCGCCGTATGCCTATGTCGCCAACTATGCGGTGGCGGGCAAGACCGGCACCGCGCACAAGGCCAGCGCCGGCGGCTATTCGAAGAACAGCTACACCTCGGCGTTCGTCGGCATCGTCCCGGCGACCAACCCGCGCCTGGTCGGCGCGGTGGTGGTCGACAACCCCAAGAAGGGCAGCTACTACGGCGGCCTCGTTTCCGGCCCGGTCTTCGCCAGGGTGATGGATGGTGCGCTGCGGTTGCTGGATATCCCGCCCGACAACATCGGTCGCTGGTATGTCGGCCAGCCATTGCAGGACAAGAACGGATTGATCGGCAGCAAGGCACCCGAAGCCCCGAACATCGAGGAGGCCCCGGTGGACCGGGTAACGCCATGACGACCCAGCGACTCGAC
>CALFEM010000148.1 GCA_937950105.1 uncultured Alphaproteobacteria bacterium
GTGCGCACCGCATCCGCCGCGGTGAAGCCGCCACCGACCACGATCACGCGCTTGCCGAGATCGACGCGCTCGCCCCAGTTGACGCGCGCGAGGAACTTCACCGCCGGCATGACGCCCGGCGCGTCCTCTCCCGGTAATCCGCCCGGCTTGCCGACCATGGCGCCGAACGAAAGAAACACTGCGTCGAAACCATCGGCCTTGAGGTCGTCGATCTGATAGTCGCGGCCCATGCGCATGTTCGTCTTCATCTCGACGCCCAGCGCCAGGATGTCGTTGATCTCCTGATCGAGCACGTGGTTGGGCAGGCGATACGAGGGAATACCGAAGCGCAGCGTGCCGCCGGGCTGCTTTTCCGCTTCGAGGATCGTCACCCGATGCCCCTCGAGCGCGAGATAGTAGGCGGCGGAAAGCCCGGCCGGTCCGGCGCCGATGACAGCGACGCGTTTGCCGGTCGCAGGCTTCGGCTGCGGCTGCGTCGGCCGGCCGGATTTCGCAGCCTCGTCGGCGGCAAAGCGCTTCAGGGCGCAGATGGCGACGGCTTCACCGTCGATCTGCTTGCGCCGGCACGGGTCCTCGCACGGGCGCGGACAGACGCGGCCGAGGATGCCCGGCAGCGGGAGCATCTCCTTGATGAGCGCCGTCGCCTCGACGTACTTCTTCTGCGTGATGAGATCGATATAGCCGGCGATGTCGATGCCGGCCGGGCACGCCGCCTGACACGGCGGCTGGCAATAGGCGTTGTGATCGGACAGGTAGCCGTTCAACCGCTCGCGTCGTGCGGCATTCAATGCATCGGCGAACACGGTGACGACCATGCCCTCGGCGACGGGCGTGGTGCACGCTTTCAACGGCCCGGTGCTGCCGACGACATTGACGGTGCACAGCCCACAATCGCCGGTAGGTTTGATCCTCGGGTCGGCGCACATGGCCGGAATTTCGATGCCCGCCCGGCGCGCGGCCTCGAAAATGGTCTGTCCCTGTTGCGCGACAACGGGGCGTCCCTCGATCGTCAGCGAAATCGCGCGCGGTGCGAGCGCGCGTGCGGCTTCGGCCCGCTGTCTGCTCCGATCGCCTGGTGTCAGCGTGGCACTGCTCGTCATCGCGTGTTCCCGGTTTCAGAGGCCGTTATGGCAAGGCCAGGCATCGAGGCATGTACGCCACCAATGGACCTGAATGCGTATGGCGATATGCGAATGCGCGAACTTGCGCCCGATCGGTTGGCCTGTAAATGCGACAGACACTTTCGGCACTAACAGGAAAACTATTGGCTATTTGAAGGGTCGGAATTAATTCCGGCCGCGCTCGAATTCCATTTCGCAAATGCAAAACAAAGCCGTGACGGAGGAATTCGCGATCTGGTTCAGCGGGCCGTGACCTCGTGCTCTCGTGACGCCGAAGGCCGCGGCGAGGATTCGGGAGGCCGTCCCGTCTCCGTGTGCCCTCCTCCCGATCCTGACTGTCGCGCGCTCGCTTGCGCTGAAATGGCGCAAGGCGTGCCCGGCCAAGCCGGCGCCCTTGCCACCCCCGCACGACCTCACAGCCCGCGCTTGATCCGCGCGACCGGTTCAGGTCTAAACTCCCGGCCGCCGCGGGGCTCGTCCCGCCGGCCATTTCATCCCCGGGAGAACGAGGCGCATGCGCTGCCCGTATTGCGCGAGCGAGAACACGCAGGTGAAGGACAGCCGGCCGACGGAGGAAAACGCCGCCATCCGCCGCCGCCGCATCTGTCCCGACTGCGGCGGGCGCTTCACCACCTTCGAGCGCGTGCAGCTGCGCGATCTCGTGGTCGTCAAGCGCTCGGGCCGCAAGGTACCGTTCGACCGCGACAAGCTGCTCGCCTCCGTCACCATCGCGCTGCGCAAGCGTCCGATCGATCCGGAGCGCATCGAGCGCATGGTGTCCGGCATCGTCCGCCAGCTCGAAAGCTCGGGTGAGACGGAGATCCCGTCCGAAGCGATCGGCGCCCTCGTCATGGAGGCGCTGCGCGGGCTCGACCCGGTCGCCTACGTGCGCTTCGCGTCGGTCTACCGCGACTTCCGCGAGGCCTCGGACTTCGCCGAGGTCCTGGGAGAGATCGCCCGCGCTCCGGCCGCGGACAGTGCGGCCGGAGCGGATGCGCCGGCCTGGCGCGACCCCGCCACCGCGCCCGCCGTCAAGAAGCTCTAGGGCGGCACCGCATGCCGCGCCCGGCGCCATCCTCTTTCGACCTGCACATGATGGGAATCGCGTTGCGCATGGCGCGGCGCGGCCTCGGCACAACGGCGCCCAATCCAGCCGTCGGCGCCGTCATCGCCGACGAGGCGACCGGGGAGATCATATCTCGCGGCTGGACCATGCCCGGCGGCCGCCCGCACGCCGAGCCGGTGGCCATCGCCGCGGCCGGCGAGCGTGCCCGCGGCAAGACCATGTACGTCACGCTGGAGCCTTGCTCGCACCACGGCAAGACGCCGCCGTGCGCGGACGCCATCCTCGACGCCGGCATCACGCGCGTCGTCGCGGCACTCGAAGACCCCGATCCGCGCGTTTCGGGGCGCGGCCTCGACCGCCTGCGGGCGGCCGGCGTCGCCGTCATGCGCGGGGTGCGCGCGGAGGAGGCGCACTGGCTGACGCGCGGCCACATCGTGCGCGTCACCGAACGGCGGCCGTTCACGCAACTGAAAGTCGCCCTCGACGCGGCGGGCGAGGTTCCGCGCGGCGGCGGCGGCGCACCTCGCTTCGTCACCAGTCCCGAGGCACGCGCGCAGGGCCACCTGATGCGCGCCGAAGCCGACGCCATCATGGTCGGGGCCGGCACCGTGCGCGACGACGACCCCGACCTCACCTGCCGGCTGCCGGGCCTCGCCTCCCGCTCGCCGTTGCGCGTCGTGCTGGCCCGCGATCCGGCGGGATTCGAGAAAAGCCGGCTGGCGGCGACGGCACGGACGGTTCCTGTGCAGCTTTTCACGTCCATCGACGCGCTCGCCGAGCAACAGACGTTGATCGCCGCGTTGCTGGGGCTCGGCGTGCGGGCCGATGCAGTACGCGAGGTCAATGGCCAGCTGTGGCTTCCCACGGTACTCGAAAACCTCGCGGCACAAGGCATCACGCGCCTGCTGGTCGAAGGCGGACCGCGCCTCTGGCAGGCGTTCGTCCGCGCCGGACTTTACGACGAGATCGTCCTGTTCCATGCCGGCGGCGCGAGCCACCCGGCGCCGGCCGAGGCTGCGGCACGTGTAGCGCTGACCCGCGCCATCGGCCCCTTCGATGCCACGCTGGTCACCCGCCGCGACATCGGCGGCGACGATATGCTTCTGTTCAGGCGGCACCCCGCCCGCGTATCGCGTTAGCGATGCGCGAAGCGGGCTGCCGGCACCACCGAAAAAGGAAACCGCATGTTCACCGGACTGGTCAGTGACGTCGGCGAGGTCGCCTCGCGCAACGGCGGGCACTTCGCAATTCAAACGTCGTACGAGGCCGCCAGCATCGCCCTCGGTGCGTCCATCGCCTGCGACGGCGTCTGCCTCACGGTGACGTCGCGCTCCGCCTGGGCGGAGGGCACGCGCTTCACCGTCGACGTCTCCAACGAGACCCTCGCCAAGACCACGCTCGACACGTGGGCCCCTGGCCGCAAGATCAACCTCGAGCGGTCGCTGCGGGCCGGCGACGAACTGGGGGGACATATCGTCTCGGGGCACGTCGACGGGCGCGCACGGATCGTCTCGATCACGCCGGACGGCGAAAGCCTGCGCTTCCTGTTCGAGGCGCCGGAACATCTGGCGATCTACATCGCCCCAAAGGGATCGGTGGCGCTCGACGGAACTTCGTTGACCGTCAACGAGGTGGCCGGTTCCAGCTTCGGCGTCAACCTGATCCCCCACACCTTGACCCGGACGACGTGGGGGCGCAAAAAGCCCGGCGACGAGGTCAACCTCGAGGTCGACCTGTTCGCGCGCTATGTCGCCCGACTGATGGAGTTCCGCACGTGAGCAAACGCCCAACCAAGGCCGCGCCCAAGACCACGGCCAAGGCCGCAGAGCGTGCGCTCGCGCCGACCACCGAGATCATCGAGGAACTGCGCAACG
>CALFEM010000149.1 GCA_937950105.1 uncultured Alphaproteobacteria bacterium
AGATGCCTAAGTGACTGGAGTTCAGACGTGTGCTCTTCCGATCTAGAAACTGGGGTTTCGTACGACGCTGCTTCCGGTCGACCAATACGGACGCGTCGACCCGGGCGAGGTCGAACGCGCCATCACACCGGGAACGATCCTCGTCAGCGTCATGCACGCCAACAACGAGGTGGGCACGATCCAGCCCATCTCGGAGATCAGCCGCATCACGCGCGAGCGCGGCATCCTGCTGCATACCGACGCCGCCCAGGCGGTCGGCAAGATTGCGACAAGAGTCGATGATCTCGGCGTCGATCTGTTGTCGATTGCCGGCCACAAGCTCTATGCGCCGAAGGGCGTCGGCGCGCTGTACATCCGCCGCGGCACGCCGATCGAGCCGCTGATCCACGGTGCCGGCCACGAAAGCGGGCGGCGTGCCGGGACCGAGAGCGCGTTGATGACGGCGGCACTCGGAGCGGCCTGCGCGCTGGCGGGCGACCTCGAGCCGATGCGGGACATTCGCACCCTGCGCGATGACTTCTGGCGGCAACTGCACTCGCTCATAGGCGATCAGGTCGTACTGAACGGCCACCCCGAGCACCGGCTTCCGAACACGCTCGATGTCTCATTCGTCGGCAGAACCGGCGCCGAGGTGCTGGCAGCGCTCGACGGCGTCGCTGCCTCGACCGGCTCGGCATGTCACAGCGGCCGTGTCGAGCTGTCGCCCGTATTGCGGGCGATGGGCACTCCACCCGATGTCGGCATGGGTGCGGTGCGCTTCAGCCTCGGCCGCGGCACGACGAAGGCGGAGATCGACGCTGTCGCAGGCATGATCCGCGACCGCGTGGCGGTATCTGGCCGCTGATATGCCGAATGCCTTGCCGGCTCTGGCCTCGCTCCTCGCTGCCTACCAGGAATGGCGAGCCAGCGAGCTCGGGCGCATCACCGATCGTATCGAGGAGCGGCTTGTTCTCGAACTGGTCGGTTCTGTTGCGGGCAAGCAGGTGCTGGATGTCGGATGTGGCGACGGCGTGCTCGCAGTCCATCTCGCCGAGGCAGGAGGCATCGTCACGGGGCTCGACGCCAAACCGGGCATGCTGGCCGCCGCCCGCCAACGCTCCAACACGTCGGGAGCAGCCGCCGCATTCGTCGAAGGGGACGCGCAATCGCTGCCCTTTGCGAACGGCAGCTTCGATGTGGTGATGGCCGTCACCGTCCTTTGCTTCGTAGCCGATGCCGAGCGTGCGGTGAGGGAGATGGCGAGAGTGTTGCGGCCTGGCGGCCGTCTCGTGCTCGGCGAGCTTGGGCGCGCCTCGCTTTGGGCCGCCAAGCGACGGCTGTCCGGCTGGCTCGGTTCCCGGACCTGGGGCAGTGCCCGCTTCAGAACTGCGGGTGAATTGCGGAGTCTCGCAATTGCCGCCCACCTCGACGTGGCCGATGCTCGTGGTGCGATCTATTACCCGCCGTGCAATCTATGCGCCCGATGGTTCGCCCCGCTGGACCCCTATTTAGCTCGGACTTCCAGCCTCGGCGCGGCATTCATCGCAGTTGCCGCACGCAAACCTGCCTGATCGATAGCGAGATCCGAATGACCAAGTCCGCCACGCCGCCGCTCCTTGCGAACAAGCAATACGACGAGCCTTCGGCGTTCGTGCCTGAGAACCTGTTGCGTGAAGCGCGGCGGCAGAAGGGGCTGAAGGACGGGTTGGTACCGACCGTCTGTGTGCTCGATCCGGACGGCGACATCGTCCGCCAGACCAGGGCTGCCGGCCGCGCCGTCCGCGATCCCGACTGGGCCTGCTACCACACCGAGCTTTACCGCATCATCACGCATGAGGGCATCGAGCTCGGGATCGTGCCATGTGCGGTCGGCGCACCGTTCGCCGTCCTCATCGCCGAGCAGCTGTTCGCATCAGGCTGCGAGCTTCTGATCAGCATCACCTCGTCGGGGCAACTCGTCGAACTGCGCCCGCCTCCATACTTCATCCTGATCGAGAAGGCCCTGCGCGACGAGGGCACGAGCTACCACTACCTCCCGCCCTGCGAATACAGCTCGGCCTCGACCACGGTTATCGCGGCGATGAGCGGCGCGTTCGACGGAATGCGCATTCCCGTCGAGCGCGGTGCAACCTGGACGACCGACGCGCCATACCGCGAGACCCCGGCCGCTATCGAGGCGATGAAAGCCAAGGGCCTTCTGGCCGTCGAAATGGAAGCCGCCGCGCTCTACGCCTTCGCCGAGGCGCGCGGAAAAGCGGTCATCTGCTTCGCTCACGTGACCAATCAGATGGCGCGGACCACAGGCGACTTCGAAAAGGGCGAGGCTGACGGCTCCGTCGACGCGCTGGCAGTGATCGTGGCGGCGGCGAAGGCTTGGTCGACGCGTGGGTGAATGCCTCGCATGGACCATGGTATCGGCATCGTCCCCTAAGGCCCAGCAAATCGATTTTGATGCTATCAACATGATTTGCCGTTGAAATCTTTCACCATTTCCGCTCCCGTGGCGTGCTGCATCCGTGTTGCCACGGATGGGTGTCATGCGGAAGCGCGCCGATCAGTCACCGGTCATCGTCGTCGAGTGGCGCAGCGCGAGCGGCGGCGGCGCGGACGGCAGCGGCGGCCAGCAGCTTGCCGGGGACGACATGCTCGCCATCGCTCGTGCCCTCGGGCGGCTCGCGGCTCGGCGTGATATCGCGCGCGCCAAGCGCGATGTTGCCGCCAAGCGCCTGAGTTCCGACGAGATTGGCGCTACAATGACGGTGAAGGCGCCCGCCTGAGCGCCTCGTGATGCAGCGAATTGCGGAGACCGCCGATGCGCGCAGCCATCTACGCCCGCTTCTCGAGCGACCTGCAGGATGCCCGATCGATCACGGATCAGGTCACGCTGGCCCGGCACTATGCGTCGTCGCGCGGGGTGAGCATCGCAGGCGTCTACGAGGATGCCGCCATCTCGGGCGCCTCCGTCTTGAACCGGCCGGGCCTGCAGCGACTGCTGAAGGATGCCGAGGCGCGGCAGATCGACGTCGTAGTGACCGAGAGCCTCGACCGGCTTTCACGGAGCCAGGCGGATATCGCCGCGCTCTACGAGCGGTTGAGCTTCCTGGGGCTCCGCATCGAGACGCTGGCCGATGGTCACGTGTCCGAGATACACGTCGGTCTCAAGGGCACCATGGCTGCGCTTTTCCTCAAGGATCTGGCGCAGAAGGCTCGGCGCGGGCAGGTCGGCCGCGTCAAGGCCGGGCGCATCCCCGGAGGGCGCAGCTACGGGTATGATGTCGTGCCATCCGGCGATGACCGGGGCCGCCGCATCATCAACGAGCGCGAGGCGGCCATCGTTCGGCGCATCTATGCCGAATACGTCGCGGGCAAGGGCGCGCTGGCCATCGTCAAGGACCTGAACCGCGAGCGCGAGCCCGGGCCAACGGGCCGGGCGTGGAACGCCTCGTCGCTCGTCGGCTCCCCGCAGCGGCGCAAGGGCCTGCCCAACAACGAAATCTACCGCGCCACCATCGTCTACAACCGGCAGCGACTCCTGACAGATCCG
>CALFEM010000150.1 GCA_937950105.1 uncultured Alphaproteobacteria bacterium
CGACCACCGAGATCTACACTCTTTCCCTACACGACGCTCTTCCGATCTATAGTCTTGCCAATACTCGTAGCTGCCCGAGTTGGTGCTGTTCGGCGCCGGCTTGGCCGGGGCGGCGACGACCTTCGGGCGAACGGCGCGGGCGCCCTTCGAGTCCTGCAGACCGTAGACCTGCAGCGCAACGTCGCCCTTCGCGCCGGTGCCGGGCGTGTAGGTGACGACGACGCGATCGACGAACTTGGCGTCGCGCTTGGGATCGATCGGCCGCGTCCGCTCGCCCTTGCGCAGGTCGATGGTGCGGCGCTCCTCGTGGAACGAACCGTCCGAATAGACGACGCGGACGTTGCTGATCATCAGCGGCGCGCCGCGATTGTAGAGACGCAACTCGTTGAAGGCGCCACGCACCTTCTCAGTTTCGATCGTCAGCTGGTCGTCCTTGAGCGAGCCGCGCTCGTCGACCATGCGGACCAGCTTGCCCTTTTGCGCGTGCGCGGCCGGAACGCCGGCGACGGTAACAGTGGCGACGGCCACGAAGGCCAACGCAAACCACTTGGAAAACATGAAAATCCCTCCGGAACCAGGATGCCCGTTGTGGTGCCAGTTCTAGTGCAAGTCTCTCCCGGGCAGAATGCAGGTCGCGGTCATGGACGCCATACGCCCGGGTGGGAGATGCAATTCGGCAACATTTCGGCCCGGGTTCGGGCCGCAAACACAGGCTGAACACTGATTTCGCAGGATTTGGGCCGCTGGCGAGAATATCTCGGGGCATTGCGGTGACCGGTCGAAGTCCGCATTTCGCACCGGACGTAATAGAGTAGTCCCTGCCGCCGAGGGGGTGGCGGTGCCGGGCGGAAGGCAGCATCCAGCATGACAGCAGCGACCGACACGGCCATCGCGATATTGCGCCAGCGCTTCGCCGGCCGCGTCGAAACCGGGCTCGAGTTGCGCCGCCAGCACGCGAATACGATGACGCTGCTGGAGAACCAGCCGCCGGACGCGGTCATTTTCGCCGAAACCACGGCCGATGTGGCCGCCATCGTGACGGTGGCCGCAGAGCATCGCGTACCGGTGATCGCGTTCGGCGCCGGCACCTCGCTCGAGGGCCACGTCAACGCACCGTTCGGCGGGCTGTCGATCGACATGTCGCGCATGACACGCATCGTCGCCGTCCATCAGGACGATCTCGACGCCACCGTCGAGGCGGGCGTGACGCGCGTGCAGCTCAACGCGCATCTGCGCGATACCGGGCTGTTCTTCCCGGTCGATCCGGGCGCCGAGTACGCCACGCTCGGCGGCATGGCCGCGACCCGCGCCTCCGGCACCAACGCCGTGCGCTACGGCACCATGCGCGACAACGTCGTTTCGCTGAAGGCGGTACTCGCCGACGGCCGCATCGTCTCGACCGGTGGCCGGGCCCGCAAGTCGGCGGCCGGCTACGACCTGACGCGGCTGCTGGTCGGCTCGGAGGGTACGCTCGGCATCATCACCGAGCTGACGGTGCGCCTCTATGGCATCCCCGAGCGCATCCTGGCGGCCGTGGTGCCGTTCGCGACGCTGGTCGGCGCCGCCGAGACGACGATGCAGGCGATACAACTCGGCCTTGGGCTGGCGCGCATCGAACTGCTCGACCCGCTGCAGATCCGCGCGGTCAACCAGCACAACAAGCTGGCGTTGGCCGAGACGCCGACGCTGTTCGTCGAATTGAACGGCAGCGGCAACGGCGTCGCGGAGCAGATGGAGGCGTTTCGCGAGATCGCGGAGTCGTGCGGTGCGCTGGGCTTCGAGATGGCGGAAGCGGAAGACGACCGTCGCCGGCTGTGGAAGGCGCGCCACGACGCCTATTTCGCAACGCGGGCCGCCTGGCCGGGAAAGCGCACGCTGGCGACCGACGTCTGCGTGCCGATCTCGCGTCTGGCCGAGTGTATTGCCGAAACCGAGGAGGACATCCGTCGCCTGAGGCTCATCTGTCCGATCGTCGGTCATGTCGGCGACGGCAACTTCCACGCCACTCCGGTGATCGACCCCGACGACCCGCGCGAGATGGCGGCGCTCGACGAACTGCTCGACCGGCTCGCCGCGCGCGCCATCGCCATGGACGGCACCTGTACGGGCGAGCACGGCATCGGCCAAGGCAAGATCGACTATCTCGCCGAGGAGGCGGGTGTCACCGGCCTCGCCACCATGCGCGCCATCAAGCAGGCGCTCGATCCGCTCGGCATTCTGAACCCCGGCAAGTTGTTCGCCGATCCTTCGCTACGGCCCTGACGCTGCAGGGTCCTCAATTTATCAAATCAAGACAATGCATTGTGCGAATGACCGTAGACGCAGCGCCAGCTTCCGGCGCAACGCTTCCTTAAGCGCGGCGTGAGATAAACGGCACGGAAATCTCAGGAGACGGCACTGCATGATGCGGGCGCCGTTGGGTCGTGTATGGGCGTGAAAGTCAAGCGGGAGCGGCCGGATCAGCGCCGCCACCACCGGGTCACGGCACCGCTCTTCGTCGGAGTGGGTGGCCATACCGTGCGTGCCGCGGACTGGTCGCTTGGCGGCTTGCGCGTCGATGATTTTCCCGGTGCCCTGCCCCCTATCGCCAGCGAAATCGAGCTGAAGCTGTCGCTGCCGTTCCAGGGCTTCGACGTCGCCTTCGGCGCGCGTGCCCGGGTCGTCCGGCGCAATGGCGAGCAGCGCATGTTCGCCGTGCAGTTCACCGAACTCGGTGATCGCGAACGCGAGCTGATGCAGCACTTCCTCGAGGAACTGGTGCGCGGTTCCATGAGCGACGTCGAGGATACGATCCAGCGCATCGACGTGCCCGTGACGCCGGCGTCGCTGCAACCCGATACCAAGGTCGTTCCGGTCAGCGACAAGCCGCTGCGGCGCGTACCGGCCAAGACCATCGTCATGTCGGCGATCTACGGCCTCGCCGGCCTCGCCGTGCTCGCGTATGCGGGTCTGCTCGTCTACTCCAACGTCTATCGCCTCGAAGTGCAGACCGCGGTGATCTCGGCGCCGGTCGAGTCGATCGTGGCGCAGGCCGACGGGCGCGTCGCCTGGGCCGACGTCAAGCCGGGCGACACGGTCAAGCAGGGCGAGGTCATTCTCAACGTCGTCGATCATCACCTCGAGCGCGAGATCGAGCTCAGCGACATTGCCATCCGCGAGCGCAAGGCGCGCCTCGGCTTCCTCAAGCAGCGCTACGTCGGCGAGCTGGAGAAGCTCGAAGGCCTGACCTCGCTCGAACTGCGCGACATGGAGAATTCGCGGCTCGAGATCGAGGCGGCGGAGGCGGCGGCACGGGCGGCACGCCGCAATCTGGAACGGCTCAAGGGCCTGCACGCGAAGGGCTTCACGACCGATGCCCGCCTCGACGAGGCGGAGCAGCTTTCGGTGCGCGCCGCCAAAACGCTGGAGATGAGGAAGAACGAGCACACCACGCGGCTCGAGATCGCCGAATCGAGCTTCGGCAAGCGCCACTACAACGGCCGTGACATCGTCGGCGCGGAAGGCGACGTGCAGGCCGAGATCAAGCTCGCCGAAAACGAGATCCTGCTCGCTCAGCAACGTCACATCGCGAACCTCAACCTGCGCGATCGCAGCGCCGTGCGCGCGCCATTC
This sequence comes from uncultured Alphaproteobacteria bacterium, assembly GCA_937950105.1. Taxonomy (GTDB): domain Bacteria; phylum Pseudomonadota; class Alphaproteobacteria; order Rhizobiales; family Hyphomicrobiaceae; genus JAEUMD01. The sequence continues at coordinate 3,613 of CALFEM010000150.1, forward strand.
TCCGGCACCGTCATCGAATTGCCGCGCGTCGACACGGCCAGCGTGCGCAAGGGCGACGTCATCGCCGTCGTCGAGCAGCGCCGCGACCGTCACATCGTCGCTTTCCTGAAGCAGGACGAGGTTGCCAAAGTCGGGCTCGGCAATGCCGCCAGGGTGTTCATTCCGGCGCTCGGTGAAACCATCGAGGCGCGCGTGGCGCGCATCGACCGCACCAGCGGATTCATCGAGGAGCAGGGCAAGGCGCGGGCCGGAACTTATCGCTGGCGCGGTGCCGAGGATCGCTCTGCCAAGGTGGTTCTGGAGTTCGTGTCTCAGCGCGCCGTGCGCGACTTCGAACGCTACAGCGCCGGGCTGCCGGTCACGGTCGTGTTCGAGCAGACATCGCGGCGATCGCTGGTCAGCTCGCTCGGTGACGCGCTGTCGTCGCGTCTTTAACGGCGGCGGCACATGCGGCAGAGAGACAGCTATCGACTGGAAGACCCCTCGGAGCCGCTCTCGTTCTTCGAGAAGTGGTCACCGCTGGTTCAGGCAAAAATTCTGCTTGCGGCCGCCGTCTGCATCATCGCGCTCGAGCATGCCGACAACTCGATCTGGGACCCCGAGGTCAACGAGTTCGTCTACACGATGGGCATCCTCGGCGTCTGGCGCTACTCGTGGTGGATGACGCACTGGATGCGCGCGATCTACTTCGCCCGCGTCAAGTATCCGCGAGATCGGAAGAGCGTCGTGTAGGGAAAGAGTGTAGATCTCGGTGGTCG
>CALFEM010000151.1 GCA_937950105.1 uncultured Alphaproteobacteria bacterium
TCCAGTATTAGGTGGTGATAGAGACGTTGAGGCAATAGAGGTTATCGTCGCGATGCGGCGCATTGAGCGGCCAGTGCAGCATCTCGCGGCCGCTGATCTCCATGACCATGGCATGTTCACCGTACCAGGGCTCGTAGGGCACATCGGCCTCGACTTCGTAGAGGGCGACGCGCTCGAGCTGCTCGTGCGTCAGGAACGGCGGCTTGTCGGGATAGAGGTAGACGCGCTTCTTGCCGTGCAGCTGCCACAGCGACTGGCCCGGCAGATCGATATGATAGTAAACCTGCGCGTTCGGCGACGAGATGAGGATGCCGGAGGTGCGCGCGTAGGTGTCGTAGCCCGGCACGTTGCGGCGCACTTCCTCGAAGATCTCGTCGAGGATCTCGCGGTAGCGCTTGTCGACCTGACCGACGTTGCGCAGGTTGAGCCACATGCGGCCCTTGGAGATCGCATCGATGACCGAGGCGCCCGACATGCCGCCGATCTCGCCCTCGCGCCACAGGCGACGCTCCTTCTGCGCACCCATGTGCACCAGCGCGTACTGCTCGCGCGGGTAGCGGTCGACGAGGTCGGCCAGCGCTTCCATGCTGAACAGCGGATGATTGTGCAGGCGGTGCTCGAGGCGGAGCGGCGCGCTCGCCCACTTCTCGGTGTGCTCGGGCTGCCAGTTGGTGAAGATCGGCTCGGACATGACGCTACCAGAGGCTAGAGACCAATTTTCGCACGCGACCCCGGGGGGAGATCACGCCACAGCGACACGGGTGTCCCGTTTCGGAGCACCGCCAGGGCCGCATGGCGGCGCGGCTGCAGGCTCTCCGCGAACTCTGCAATCCGTGCGCCACCAGCTGAGACGATGCGCAGGAGAGTTCCGCTGCGGTTGCGACGGCACATCATAGCCCGGCTCTGCAGCAGACGGAATGGGCGGGACATTCCCGTCAGGGCTGAACCGGCCGACGCACATCACTCCGCGGGTGGGCGTCGGCCTGGCGGATGCCCGAACGGGCGCAACTTCGGCGCGTAGACCGCGCGCGCCGGCACCGACACGATCACACGCTCCGGCCAGCGCAGCGCCGTCAGCGCGCCGCCAAAACAGCAGCCGGTGTCGATGCAGAGCGTATTGTTCAGCCACTCGGCGGCGGCGACAGGCGTGTGCCCGTACACGATCGCCGGCTCACCGCGATAGTCGAGCGCCCAGTGGTAGCGCACGGGCAGACCGAAACGGTCCTTCTCGCCCGAGGTGTCGCCGTAGAGACAGAACTGGCGCACGCGGGGCGTGGCGCGACCGATCATCGGCTCGGCAATCCCCGCATGCGCGACCACGAGACGGCCGCCGTCGAGCCAGACGTGGCTCCACAGGCTCTTGATGAGGCGGCGCACCTCGTCGAGGGACGCCGGGCTCTCGCCTTCGAGATCACGCAGCGTCGCATCGAGGCCGTGGGTGATCGCCACCTTCTGCCCCTCGAGCCAACGCAGGAACTTGACGTCGTGGTTGCCGGGGACGAGCAGCGCGCTGCCGTCGCCGACCATGCGCGCGACGATGCGCAACACGTCGGCGCTGCGCGGCCCCCGATCGACCAGATCGCCGACGAAGATGGCGCGGCGGCCCGCCGGCGCTTCGACGGAGACGGTGCGGTCCGGCTTGCTGCCGCTGAACGTCACGCGGTAGCCGAGCCGCACCAGCAGCTCCTCGAGTTCGTCGGCGCAACCATGCACGTCGCCGATGATGTCGAACGGCCCCGGCTCGTGGCGCAGGTCTGTCGGCATGCGTTCGCGCACGATGTGCAGCGCGTCGAGATCGCCGGCGGGGACGGCGAACACCTCGCGATAACCGTCAGCCTTCAGGCGCTGGTCGATCTTCGGCTCGTGCGCGAGCGCGTCCGGCATGAGAATCGCGAAGCGGCGCACATAGTTTTCTCGCGCCGCCGAAGCCAGCGCCACGCGCAGCTTGTGCGCCCCATGTGGCGCGCCGCCCTCGACGATGCAGGTCGTGCGCCCGGCGGCCGATCGTTCGGCGACCATCGCCACCATCGCCTCGGGATCGCCCTGATGCATGTCGATCACTTCGTCGCCCGCAAACAGCCGATGCGCCAGCGCGGCCGTCGCGTCACGCGCGCAGCCGTAGACGAGAACACAGGCGATTTCGGGAAGCCGGATCATGGTCTCCAGGGGAGCGGGGCCACAGCGAGGGCCGCGTTGGTGGCCCCGGCGTCGAGGGAACCGCAGCGCCTTGCGAGCGCTTACTCCAATTGCCGACGCTGCGGTAGGGACTGTTACACTTCAGGAGCGGATGAAGGATTTGTAGTCGCGCTTCGGCTGCGGAACATCGGACACGTATTTCTCGAACGCTTCGAGGCCACGCGGCACCGGGCCGCCATAGGCCCAGTCCAGCAGCTCGATGGTGTGCACCACCGGCGTCTCCATGCCGCTGCCGATCTGCATGATGCAGCCGATGTTGCCGGCGGCGACGACGTCGGGCTTGCGGCTGCGGATGTTCTTCACCTTGCGGTCGCGCAGCTCGCGCGCCATCTCCGGCTGCAGGATGTTGTAGGTGCCCGCGGAACCGCAGCAGATATGACCTTCCGGCACGTCGACGACCGTATAGCCGGCCGCATTCAGCAGCGCCTTAGGTTCCTCGGTGATGCGCTGGCCATGCTGCAGCGAGCACGCCGAATGGTAGGCGACGCGCAAGCTCGACCAGCGCACCGGCGGGCCGAGGTCGGAGCTGGCGATGAACTCGCTGATGTCTTTCGACAGGGCGGAAATGCGCTTGGCCTTTTCGGCGTAGGCGGCGTCGTGGCGCAGCATGTAGCCGTAGTCCTTGACCGTCGTACCGCACCCCGATGCGTTGATGACGATGGCGTCGATGGCGCCCTTCTCCATCTCGTGGGTCCAGGCATCGATGTTGCGCTTCGCCTGCGTGAGGGCGGCCGCTTCCTCGCCCATGTGATGCGTGAGCGCACCGCAGCAGCCCGCGCCGTTCGACACGATCACGTCGACGCCGCGCCTTGCCAACAGCCGGATGGTGGCGTCGTTGATATCCGGACGCAGCACCTGTTGCGCGCAACCGGCGAGCATGATGACCCGCGCCTTCCGCTCGGTCCTGGTGGCTGCGGTCCCCGGCCCCTTGAACTCGGACGACGGCGGCAGCGAGGCCGGGGCGAGTTCGAGCATCGCCGCCAGTTCCTTGAAGCCGAGCCGGCGCATCAGCGGCACGAACGGGCGGCCGAGCGGCGCCGTCTTCAGCGCGCGGCGAAAGCGATCCGGATACGGCACCACGGCGGCGAGCAGCCGCCGCATCATGCGATCCTTGAGGCCGCGCTGCCCTGTCTCGGCGATGTGCACGCGCGCGTGGTCGACGAGGTGCATGTAGTCGACGCCGCCGGGGCAGGTGGACATGCACGACAGGCACGACAAACAGCGGTCGACGTGATGCTGCACCTCGGCGCTGGCGTCGCGGCCGCGCTCGAACATGTCCTTCATCAGGTAGATGCGGCCGCGCGGGCTGTCGCGCTCGTCGCCGTTGACCACGTAGGTGGAGCAGACGGCGGTGCACAGGCCGCAATGCACGCAGCGGCGCAGGATGCGATCGACATCGGCGATACGCGGGTCGGCGAGTTGCTCAGGCGAGAAGTTCGTTTGCATCTCTTGCTCGGTTTGATCGCTTGGCGGGCAAACGGCGAACGGCGCCGCGAGGATCTGTCTCAAACACCCGCGTACATGCGGCCGGGGTTCAGGATGCCCTGCGGGTCGAACGCCGACTTGAGACCGCGCGTCAGGCGTTCGAGCGTCGGCGTCTGCGGCTGGAACACGTCGATGCTGGCGCGCACCTGCGGTTCGGCGCGGATCAGCGTCGCGTGTCCGCCGTGCACGGCGATGGCGCGGCGGATGTCGGAAGAGCCGGCATCCGCGCTGGCCGGCACCTCGATCCAGACCAGGCCGCCCGACCAGTCGTAGTACGCGTTGGCAGCCGATACGTGCCGCGTGATCGCCTCGACCACCTTGGGGCCGTTGCGCGGCGCCGTCGAGATGCGCCACAGGCAGGTCGAGAGGTCGGCGACGATGCGCAGCTGGCGCAGCTCGCCCCAGAAGTTCTGCGTCTCGTTGTAGTCGAGTTCGATCGGCGCTCCATAGGCTTTCAGCGCATCGGCGAGCCGCTCCTTGCGATAGGCGACGGAGCCCGCAAAATGCTCGATGCGCACCGCCGTCAACGGGCGTCCGGGCGCAGCCAGCGAGATGTTGGAGAGGCGACGCACCAGTCCGGCCGTGATGTGCGCGGTCCCCGAGACCTCGAACGGCGTGCCCATTGCCGCGCACAGCAGTTCGACGGCGATGTCGTCCGGCAGCCCCGGATAGACCAGCGTCGTTGCCGTTTCGGGCCACGGCAGCACCTTGAACGTCACCTCGGTCATCACCGCGAGCGTGCCCCAGCTTCCCGCGACGCCGCGCGCGAGATCATAGCCGGTGACGTTCTTCATCACGCGACCACCCGACTTGAAGACCTCCGCGCGACCGTTGACGCCCTTGATGCCGAGCAGATGATCGCGCGCGGCTCCGGCAACGACGCGGCGCGAACCCGACAGGTTGGAGGCGAACACCCCGCCGATGCTCTGCTGGCCGGCGTTGCCGCCGGTCGCCGGGCCGAGATCGATCGGCTCGAATGCCAGCATCTGCCCGTTGCCGGCGAGTTCGGCCTCGATCTGTGCCAGTGGCGTGCCGGTCTGCGCCGACATGACGAGTTCGGTCGGCTCATAGAGACGGATACCGCGCATCGATTGCGTGGTGATGGTCGCCGCCGTCTGCATCGGCCGGCCGACGCGCGCCTTGGTGCGATTGCCGACGATCTCGATCGGCTGATTGCGGCTGGCGAAGCCGGCGATCATGCTCGCCAGCTCCCAGTCGGCCGCGGGTCTCAATGCTTCGTTCATTGCGTTCTTGCCGCCCTCACCGCGCGCGCCCGGAGCGCACTGCGTTCTGCTTCCTGTTGCCGCTGCGATCTCGCCGCCTCATGCCGCCTTGTCGATGCTCGCCGCGCTCTCGAGCGGGAACACCTTCGACGGGTTGAGCAGCCACTGCGGATCGAACGCCGTCTTGATGCGCATCTGCAGCGCCAGATCGGTATCGGAGAACTGCACGCGCATCAGGTCGCGCTTCTCGATGCCGACGCCGTGCTCGCCGGTGAGACAGCCGCCGACCTCGACGCACAGCGTCAGGATCTCGGCGCCGGCCAGTTCGGCCCGCTCCGACTCGTCGGGGTCGTTGGCGTTGTACAGGATCAACGGATGCAGGTTGCCGTCGCCCGCATGGAAGATGTTGGCGACCTTGAGCCGGTGGCGCTCGCAGATCGACGAAATCGCGACCAGAACCTCGGGCAGCCGCGACAACGGAATCGTACCATCCATGCAGTAGTAGTCGGAGATGCGGCCGATGGCGCCGAACGCCGACTTGCGGCCCTTCCAGATCTTCGCGCTCTGGATCGGTCCGTCGCTGATGAGAACCTTGCCGGCACCATTCTGCACGGCGATGTCCTTGATGTGATCGAGAAGCCCGGTGATCTCCGCTTCCGAGCCTTCGACCTCGACGATCAGCAGTGCCTCGACGTCGAGCGGATAACCGGCGTGGGCAAAGCTTTCGCACACCTCGATTGCCGGCTTGTCCATGAACTCGATGGCGACCGGAATGATGCCCGAGGCGATGATGGCCGAGACGCAACGCCCCGCCGCCTGGCTCGAGTCGAAGCCGAGCAGCATCGGCCGCGCGCCCTCCGCCGACTTGATAATGCGAACCGTCGCCTCGGTGATGATGCCGAACTGGCCTTCGGAGCCGACGATCAGGCCGAGCATGTCGTAGCCGTCGGCATCGAGATGCGCGCCACCGATATCGACCACCTCGCCGGTGATGAGCACCATGCGCAGGCCGAGCACGTTGTTGGTCGTCACGCCGTACTTGAGGCAGTGGGCGCCGCCCGAGTTCATGGCGAGATTGCCGGCGAGCGTGCAGGCGAGCTGGCTCGACGGATCCGGCGCATAGAAGAAGCCGCGCTCGCCCACCGCTCCGGAAATGGCGAGATTGGTGATGCCGGCCTCGACGCGGGCAAAGCGCGACTCGTAATCGAGTTCGAGCACACGGCTCATTTTCGAGATGCAGACGACGATCGAATCCTCGGCGGGCAATGCGCCACCGCACAGCGACGTGCCGGCCCCGCGCGGCACCACCTTGATGCCCTTCTCGTGACAGTAGCGCAGGACGCGCGACACTTCCTCGGTCGAGCGCGGCAGCACCACGGCCAGGGGCATGCGCCGGTAAGCGGTCAACGCGTCCGTCTCGTAGGCGCGCCGCCCGTCATCGTCGCCAACGACGATGGCCTCGCCCACCAGCGCCTTCAGCTCCGCCACGATGGCGTCGCGCCGGGCCACGATTTTCGCATCGGGATCGGGAAGCTCGATATGGGCCATCGGACGGTCCTCCTCGATTAGCCGGCTCACGCGACAACGACCGATATGCAATCCATCGCAACGCGGACGCGCGACGCCGCGCCCGCCGCATCATAGCCCGCGGGAGAGGCGGATGTGCAATCCCCGTCATTCTCGAGGCCGGGCAAACGCACCATTGCGCGAAGAGATCGGAAGCGGCTACGGTCCGCCGACTGATCGTCACCATGCGCCCGCTGCTTGCGGCGCCGGCGCGGCGGCCATGCCACCCATTATCAATGAATCCGAACAGATCATATGTATTTTGCTACTTTCGCCGACACACCATCGCCGGTAGTTAGGAGAAAGAAAGTGCAGCTACACACTATCGTGACCGCTCCGTGAGGTGTTGCCCATGACCGCCATCAGCGACCTCGACATTTTTGCCCGCGTCGCACGCACCGCCAACATGTCCGCGGCCGGCCGCGAAATGGGGCTTTCCCCGGCGGTGGTCTCCAAGCGCATCAGCCTGCTCGAGGAGCGCCTCGGCGCACGCCTGTTCCAGCGCACCACCCGGCATCTGACGCTCACCGAGACGGGCGAAGGCTATTTCAAGCGCGTCGTCGACATCCTCAGCCTGATCGAGGAAGCCGAGGATTTCGTCAGCCGCCGTAACACGAGGCCCCGCGGCGTCCTCAAGGTGACCGCGCCGACCGCCTTCAGCCGCCTGCACATCGCCCCCTACCTCGCCGAGTTCCTGCTCAAGTTCCCCGAGGTCGAGGTCGAAATGCACCTCACCGACAACTTCGTCGACATCATCCGCGACGGCTTCGACGTGGCGATCCGCATCGGCGAACTGCGCGATTCGTCGCTCGTCGCCCGCAAGCTGGCGCCCGAGAATCGCGTCATGTGCGCCTCGCCGAAGTATCTTGCCGACGCCGGCATGCCGAAATCCCTCACCGATCTCGAGACGCACAACTGCCTGCTCGCCGGCGCCCAGGACGTGTGGCGGCTCGAAGGCCCGGATGGGCAGGTCCAGGTGCGCGTCAAGGGCAACATCCGCTCCAACTCGGCGGAGTTCATCGGCGACGCGCTGACCGCCGGCCTCGGCATCGCGCTGCGCTCGACGTGGGAAGTCGCCGCGCAGCTGAAATCTGGCGAACTGGTCGTGGTGCTCCCCAAGTATCGCGGCTCGTCGGCCGTCGGCATCTTCGCGGTCTATCCGTGCCGCGAGTTCATGCCGAACAAGGTCAACGTCTTCATCGAGTATCTGGCCGAACTGTACGGACGCGAGCTCTACTGGGAAAAGGACAAGCTCGCCGCCAAATCCGCCAACGGTTTCGCTGCGAAAAGCGAGATCGCCACAGCTCCCTCCTGCTCCACGCCACCGAAACTCGATGGCAAGATCGCTGCCGAAAAGGCCGCATCTCCGGCGCGCAAGTCTGGCAATGGTAAAGCGGCGCGGCAGAGCAACGGCGGTTGAGTTGCAGCGGCGCCCGGCTGGCCGTTAGCCGACATCGGAATTCGACGCTCGCAAGGCATCGCCATCGTCGTCGGAGCATCGTAAAAGGGCTCGGACCAGTCTTCCTTGCGCCTGCCGCTCGAACTTCGGAGCTACGACGACGATGATGCTTCTGCCTCGCCGCACTGCCGCCCTGTACCTCTTCGCCAGCCTCGCCGCTGCGGCACCGGGAAGCGTCGGTGCCGAGGACCTGAAGAAGGGGGCCGAATCCTTCCGCAAGTGCCGCGCCTGCCACG
>CALFEM010000152.1 GCA_937950105.1 uncultured Alphaproteobacteria bacterium
CGCACGAACAACTCCCCGGTCTGCCCCGGCCCGAGCAGCGTGCCGTTCTCGTCGTCTACGCCGCACCGCACCTGATGGCGACGGAAGCGCAGGAGGTCCGGCGGCAGGTTCTCGTCACGCACGGCGTCGATTTCGAGCGCTTCGTCGAAGCCGGCTCCGATGCCGCGCTCGGTGCTGCGCCGCCCGCCGACATCGCGCATCTGCCGCGGCCGCGCGTCGGTTTCATCGGTGGCATCGACGCGCACACCTTCGATCCCGCCATGTTCGTCGAGCTGGCACGGCGAATGCCCGACGTCTCCTTCGTCATGGTCGGCGGTTGCTCATTGGCGGAAGGATGGTGCCCGCTGCCCAACGTCACGTTCGTCGGCCGAAAGCCATACGATCAGGTGGCAAACTACATGGCCGCCGTCGACTGCCTGATCATGCCGTGGAACGAAAGCGACTGGATCAAGGCCTGCAACCCGATCAAGCTGAAAGAGTATCTCGCGGTGGGCAAGCCGGTGGTAACAACGGACTTCGCTGCACTCGAGGGCTGGCGCGATCTCGTCACGGTGGCGCGCGGCGCCGAAGCGTTCGAAGCGGCGATCCGTTCGGCACTCGCTGCACCGGGTGACGCCTTGGTGCGGCGCCTGCGCGTCTCTGGCGAAGGCTGGGATGCGAAGGCCGAGCTGGTGGCCCGCTCGATACTCGATCTCGGCATCGCTTTCGAGGGCGTCGAGACGAAGCGCGAAGCCGCATAGAGCCTCGCTGTTTACGAAAACTCGCCGTCGTTCGTCCGATATTCTGGCGCGCGCGAATGACGTCGCGTGTCGCTGCCCGCTCGCTTGATGCGGCAGCAGTTGCATCGATTTCGACAGTCCCCACGACCGAGGATGCCTGTACCTAGCGATAGGGCCGGCCGTGGACGGCCAGCGCGGTGCCGCCGATCGGGTACGGCCGCCCAGATCCGGCGGTGGGTTTGCGATCACCTTGACGCCGGTCCCGCGCGGTCGACGTATCGTTGCGTCGCACGGCAAAGCTCGCGGCCACCGAACGTGCCGGGTCGGCGATCCAGCCGCCGAGGCCTAGCACGAAGAAGAAGAACGCGTGCAGCACGTTCCAGTAGTGCACCGTGGCGCCGATCAGCGACAACGCGATGACCGTCATCATCCAGCCGATGGCCGCACGGGCCGCATCCGGTTCGACATGGCGATGTCGCCGCAGCATGACCGCGCGTGCCATCACGATTATCGCGAGCGCGAGCAGCAGAAACGCAGGAATGCCCTGCCGCATCGCCGTCACCAGCCAGAACGCATCGACCGTGTCGGAGATCATCCACCACGGGCGTTCCCAATCTCCGAGACCGATGCCGAGCCACGGATTGGCCCAGACGTTGCCCATGCCGGCTTCCCAGATCTGCAGGCGATAGAAGCCGGTCCAGGGGTCGAGGGTCATGCCGGTCGCGATGAAGGCAATCGGGCTGCGGTTCGAGAACATCGACATGCCGATATAGAGGCCGGCGAGGGCCGCCAGCGTGATCGTCATGCGCGACTTGATGCGGCGCGTAACGCGGTCCCACAGCAGCATGCCGCCTTGCAGGCCGAGGCAGAGCATTGGAGCTGATGAGATGCCGAGAAACGTCGCTCCTGTCATCAGGGCCGCGTTGATGCGGCGGGTGACGGCGCGGCGCTCCGCGTACCAGAACAGGGCGAGCAGGGCCGCGCAGAAGGTGCCGTAGTGGATCGGGTGGTCGAAGGTGCCGTAGGCGCGCGTCAGGCCGAGACGGGACTCGACGCCGATCGGATGGTGATAGCCGGTGATCTGGCGCAGAAGATCGTGCGTGAAGATCTGGCCGAGCAGCGTCTCGGGCAGCGCGAACAGCGCGGCGACCACGATGGCGGCGACGAAGGCGCGCATGGTCGCGCGCAACTGCTCGCCGGTGCGCACGAAGGCGCGCGCGACGAGGTATCCACCGAGCGCTTCGAGGGCGAGGGAGCCGCCATAGACGAAGCCATCCTTGCCGGTGTGCGAGGTGTAGGCGCCGATCGTCCACAGGCCGTAGGTGATGAACAGGATATCGAACAGACGGATACGGCGATCACCTTTGGTCAGCAGCTGCGCGAGTGCAATGGGCAGCAGTAGAATGAGCGCGACGCGGTGCGGCGGCAACCTCAGGCCCGCGACATAGAGCGACAGCTCGGTCGGGCAGAGGAAGCTCGCGATGATGAGCAGGATCGGCAGCGGTGCCGTCGTCGTTGCTTTGCCCATGATGCTTCGGTCTTGCTCGAGACCGCGTCCCTCAATGCGCGTTGTTGCCGGTGACGATGATGAACAGGGTCTTGGCGACGATGCGCAGATCGAGCCACAGCGACCAGGAGCGGATGTAGGTCATGTCCTGGGCGACGCGGCCTTCGATCTGGTCCACAGTCCGGGTCTGGCCGCGGAAGCCCTTCACCTGCGCCAGCCCGGTGATGCCGGGCTTGACCTGGTGGCGATTCGAATACTCCTCGAGCATCGAGCTGAACTGCTCGTCGTGTACGAGCGCGTGCGGGCGCGGGCCGACGATCGACATCTCACCGCGAAGCACATTCCAGAGCTGCGGCAGCTCGTCGATGCTGCTGCGACGGAGGAAGCGGCCGACACGCGTCACGCGGTCGTCGCCCGGCGTGACCTGTCGCACTTCGCCATCGGCTTCGTTGACCTTCAAGGTTCTCAGTTTAAGCACGTCGATGACGCGGCCGTTGAGACCGCGGCGACGCTGGCGGAAGAAGATCGGGCCCGGGCTGTCGAGCTTGATGGCGACGATTGCGGCGGCGAGTACCGGAGCTGCAACGATGCCGGCCATGATCGTCAGGATGATGTCTTCGACCCGCTTGACGATCGGGGCCCAGTCCGAGAGCGCGCGGTCCTTGACGTCGAGGAGACCGACACCACCGACGGTCGACACGTGCAGCGGGCGCTTGGCATCGATATAGTCGGAGGCGATGTGCGTGACGATGTGCACGCTGCATGGCGCACGCTCGAGGCTCTTCGCGATGCTAGCGATGCGTCCGTCGGCGGTCTGAGGCAACGCAACGATGATGGAGTCGATACGTTCGCCCTGTGCCGCCTCGAGCAGGTCGGCGAGGCGTCCGTCGACCTGCAGTCCCGCGGCGTCGAGCCGTTCGTCGCCGAGGCGATCGTCATAGAGGCCGCTGAAACGGATGCCGCTGGCGGTGGCCTGCAATTGATCGTGCACGCGCTTCGCGATCGGTCCGGCACCGAACACCGCGATCCGGCGTTCGAAGCGACCGGCTGCGGTCAATCTCGCCAGCACCGCATGGGAAAGACCGCGCGTAACGAGAATCAGCGTGAAACTGAAGGACAGCCAGAGCGCATACCAGAGCACGACGTGCCACTTCAGGCGTTCGATCGGCAGGCCGAGGCCGACGACGCAGCCGATGGCGACGAGCAGCGAGATCAGCAGGGTCGTGGGCGGGTAGGGGAGGTCGTGCGTGCGCGTCTGGTCGTAGAGGCCCGCGGTGCGCAGCATCAGGTAGGCGATGAAGCCGGCGACGAGTGCCGCGCGTGCGACGCTGTCCCACGACACGTCGACGGCGCCGTAACTGGCATAGATGGCCGCTGGTACGAGCGCACCGAGCGCGACGGCGACGATGTCGAGCAAGGCGACGAGGTCGAGGGCTACAGTGCGCGACAGGGGTGATGGCGTCACGGACTTCGGTGCCCCCTTGAGGGTGCTTGCCGGCTGAACGTCGGTCGTCATTGTTGGTTACTCCCGGCCGTCATGGCCGAACGAACTGGATACGGTCGATGGCGCGCGGGTTCGGCTGGTGACCCGATGCCGATCGCGCGATTCATGTTCGATGCGCCGCCGCTCATGCCGCCCTCATCAGGTGGCGGTCGGCAGCGCTGCCGGCGTTACTCATGTGATGATGCGGAACGCCACTTTCGTCGGCGATCACGTCGGCATCGACGCCGTTCACGACAACGCCGACGAGCTTGCTCTGATTGAAGCCGAGGCTGGCGAGGGCACGCCGCGCGATGGACTTCGGTGTGCTGCGCCATGACATGCAGAACACGATCTGATCAGCGTGATCGGCGACGATGCGGCCGTCGAGAACGGGCAGAAGCGGAGGCGCATCGAGGATGATGATGTCGAAGTGTTGCTTCAGGTGACCGAGAAGCCGCGGCATCTCGGCTGAGGCCAGCAACTCGGGCGGCGACAGGTGCGACGGGGCGGTGCCGTTGGCGGGAAGGAAATTGAGACCGGTTGCCGCTTCCGAGAGGATCGCGTGGTCGAACGGCAGTGCGTGCGTCAGAACCTCGGCGATGCCACCGCGACGGGTGAGCGCCAGCTGTCGTGTCAACTGTGCGCGGCGCATGTCGCAGTCGACGAGCAGCACGCGAGCGCCGGTCATGGCGTAGTGATGCGCAAGGTTCGACGCAACGACAAACCCGCCCTCGTTGGCGAGTGCGGAAGCGATCTGAATCACGCGCGGGCCGTCGTGGGCGCGGCGCACATCGACCTCGCGCCGGAGCGCACGTATGGCTTCGGCGAATGGCCCTCCCGGATCGGCGACCATGTGGCGGATGGCGCGGAGCGGCGCGTCGTCGCCGTCGCTGGCCGGAAGCGATGCGAGATGCGCCAGCTCGAACACGCGCTCGACGTCGGCCGGGCGTCCGATGCCGAACGTCAGGAATTCGAGCAGGATCGCAATGGCGAGGCCCAGGGCGCCGCCGCCGAGGGTGGCGAGCAATACGATCTGCTTGCGCTTCGGTGCCGCAGGAAACAGCGGCGCATCCGCCTGCTCGACGATGCGCGCGTCGGGGAGTTGCAGGCCCTGCGTCTCGATGGTCTGCTTGTAGCGGGCGAGCAGCGCTTCGTAGAGCGCCCGGCTCGTCTCGGCCTCGCGCTGCAGGTCCTTGAGGTCCACGCCCGCCTGCTTCGACTGCGCCTCGTCCGACTTCAGGTTCTCGAGGCTCTGCGTCAGCTCGGCCTCGCGCTGCTGCGCGACGACGTATTCGTTCTTGAGATTGGTGACGAGACGGTCGATTTCGGCGGTCAGCTGCGCTTGCGCTTCGGTGACCTCGGCGCGAACCTTCTGCATCTCCGGATGCTTCTGGCCGTAGCGGGTTGCAAGTTCGGCTTCGCGCCCCGTCGCCTTGGCGAGTTGCTCCTTGAGCAGGCGCACCGTGTGGCTTGCCAGCACGTCGGCAATGCCCGCCGTCGAATCGCCGCGCTCGGAGAGCCGCTGCGCCAGCTCGTACTTGGCGCGCGCTTCCGCGGTGTTGTTGCGGGCGACGACGGTCTGCTCCATCAGTCGCGCGAGCTGCTTCTCGTTGAGAACCTGGCCTTCGGAGTCGAAGATGTTGTTGTCGGCCTTGTACTGCGCCACGCGGCGTTCACGATCGCTCAGCTGCTGCTTCAGGACCTCGAGCTTCTGCTCCAGCAGCTTCGAGGCGTGGCTGGTGACCTCGTGCTTGGCCTTGAGCTGTTCCGAGAGGTAGACCTCGGCGATCGTATTGGCGATCCTGGCGGCCTTGACGGCTTCCTCCGCGGAGAAGCGGATGTCGATCAGGAGCGTGGTGCGCACGCGCGTGACCTTGAGCCGCTCGGCGAAGGCCACGGCCACCTCGTCGCGGACCGGCCGGGTCTGGCCCATCACCTCGGGGCCGAGATAGCCGGTGATGGGATCGCTGTTGACGCTCGGCGGGCCATCGCCGGCATTGGCGCTCTCCTCCGGCAGATCGCGATCCTTGAAGCCGAGGCTCGCCAGCGTCCGGCTCCAGAGCGACGGTCTCGAGAACTCCGGATCCTCACGCAGCTTCAACAGCTCGATCACCTTGAGCGCGATGGCCCTCGAGCGGATGATCTCGACCTCGCTCTCGACGGTCGCGGCATCCGCCTTGAGCTCCGAGATGACGCCTTCGAGGTTCGAGATCGATTTCTTGCGCGGATCGATCTGCACGACAGCCGACGCATCGAAGCGGTTGGCCATGGTCATCGCCACGGCGCTCGAGAGCACCAGCAACACGAGCGGCGCCGCGATCACGATTTTCAGTCGCCGACGGACAGCGGACAGCATGCGGTCGAGGCTGAAGCCCCCGCCACCCTGCGCGCCCTCTGTCCCGTGCTGATCCATCGTTGTTTCGGTTCGCCTCTCAGAAACGCAGCTTGGCGCCGATCGACACCCGGTTGCGGGTCATGTCGAAGGCAGCCTCGGTCGACTCTCGAATCGCATGTTCATAGTTAATGGTGAACAGCCAGTTTTTATTTGCGAAGTATTCCAGCCCGATGCGCCCGGAAAGAGTTTCGTCATTGCGGAATACGCCGACGAAATCGGCATTTTTCCATTCGACACCGAAATTCATCACGACATTGTGCCAGATCTCGTAATCGAGCCGGGCGCTGAGCCGGGTCTCGACGCGGCCGGCGTCGTCGGCGACGTCGGCGGCGATGATCTGGCGGGTCGCGGTCGCAGTCAGGGTCATGTATTGCGTCGGCAACCATTGCATCTGGCCTTCGAAGATGCCGGTCGCGACGTCGGCAACTCCGGGCTGATCGAACCGGCGCAGGCCGTACCCGCCGAGCACACGCCAGCGCAGCAGCGGGTTCGTTTCGAAAGCGACGCCGGCCATTGCCTCGTAGCCGTCGCCGTCGCGGTCGCCGCTGTCGTCGCCGCGGTTGTAGTCGCGCAGCGCGCGGAACTTGGCGACCAGGTCGTAGCCGGGCGAGAACCGGTAGCCGAGCCGCAATGCGGCGGCGATCTCGGTGGTATCGCGGGCGTCCTGATCGAGGATCGCGCCGCCCTTCGAGCGCACGTCGTCGAAGTCCCAGGTTTCGACGATCCCCATCAGCGTTCCGTAGAGACGGCCGACATCGCGGGTGATGCCGACGCTCGCATTGTTATGGAACACGGAGATCGGCTCGGCCGCCGTCAGCGGCGTCGAGATCTCGCCGAGTTCCTCGTGCTCCATGGACGAAACGATGCTGGCGGAAAGGGTGTGGGCGTGGTCGAAATGCAGCGCGCCGTCGAGCTTGGCGCGCACGCTCGCGTAGTCCTGATCGGAATTCTCGGCGTAGCTGACGATCTTTCCATCGAGCGAAAGATCGAGTTGGTGGCGCGGCAGGGATGATTGCAGCTTGACCGATGGCGTCAGCTCTGTGCGGATGTCGGCCGCCTTGTTGAGATCCGATCGGAAAATGTTGTCGTCGAAGATGACGGTGGCACCGGCTGCGGGAAACACGAAGAAGTTGCCCGCCCTGAGCCCGTCCGGCATGGCGTAGTTGCGATCGCGGTCCTGGACGCGCTCGGCGCCGTATTTCTTGATGTTGTCGTAATCCTTGAGCCGCTCGCGGCTGGCGACGGTCTCGGTGATGAGACCTTCGGTTCCGTCGAGATCGAGGGCGTGTGCGGGCGCATGGCCTGCAAGAGCGAGCGCCGCCACCGACGCTATGGCCGGGCGACCGCAGCACGCGGCGTGGCGCGCGGACTGGAGCAGCAGGGCACGGAGTTGGGGCATCGTGCGCCTCTCTAGAAGAAGCGCTCGGGCACGCGAATATTGTCGCCCGGAAGCACGACGACGTTGCTCGTCAGCGGCACGTCGGCTTCGCCTTCACCCTCGCGCACGATCGAGACGAAGCGCTCGTTGGCGCGATAGGTGAAGCCGCCGGCGAGCGCGATAGCGTCGCGGATCTTCAGGCCGTTCTTGTAGGCGAACTCACCGCCGTTCTTGACTTCGCCGTGCACGTAGATCGGCCGGTAGTTCAGCACCTCGATCGTGACGCGCGGGCTCTTCAGGTAGCCGTCGCCGAGCCGTCGCGCGAGGTGTTCGCGAAACAGCGTGATCGGCTTGCCCTGCGCCTCGATTTCGCCGATCAGCGGCATCGAGACTTGGCCGAGCGCATTGACCTCGTACTGGCCGGAGAGGTTCTCCTCGCCGAAAACAACGATCTTCAGCTTGTCGCCGATGCCGAGGCGATAGGTCCGCTCCAGCGCGCTGGCGTCAGTAGTTGCGAAGCTCGGTGGCGGCAATTGCGGGGCAGCCGAACAGGCCGCAAGCGAAAACGCCGCCAGCAGCAGGACTGCGGCGGGAGACGAATGTCGGGACCGTGCGATACGCGCTGACATGGGTCCGTAAATAGATCGGAAGAGCACACGTCTGAACTCCAGTCACTTAGGCATCTCGTA
>CALFEM010000153.1 GCA_937950105.1 uncultured Alphaproteobacteria bacterium
GCGCGGCGAGCCGGGCGCCGTCCTCGCCGCCATAGGTGCGGGTGAGAGCGAGATACAGCGACGCGCTTGCAGGCAGGCCAGCGCGGATGCGGGCGATGGCGTCGGCGAAAGTCGCTACGCGAGCGGGGCCAGCCCCGCGCCCCGGTAGGGGAAGCTTCCCCCACACCCCCTCCTTTTCATGACGTTGAAAAATCGGGGGATCGGGGGTGTCCCCCGAGCGGGGTGAGGGGCGGCAGCCCCTTTCGCGTAGCGAAACCGCTTCGCGCCAGTCCCACGTCTCGGGCGCCAGCGCGACGAAGATCTGCCCTTCGGCATGAGCGACGACGTCCGCGAGCGTCAGATGACACTCGCCCTTGGCCGCGCGCGATTGCCCGAGCGAGATGAGACGGCTGAGACGCCCGTAGGCGGCGCGGTCGCGCGGCAGGCACAGCAGGCTCGGCGCGTCGGCGAGATCGAGACGCGCGCCGACCACGAGACGCAGCCCGACCTGCTTGGCGGCGACGTGGGCGCGCACCACGCCGGCGAGCGTATTGCGATCGGTGACGGCGATCGCCGCGAGCCCGAGCGCCTTCGCCTGCGCCACCAATTCGTCCGCGTGCGAGGCGCCGCGCAGGAACGAGAAGTTCGTCGTCACCTGCAGCTCGGAGTATGGTTTTTTGCTTTCCGCTGCCGATTCACGCCGCGCGTGAAAGAACGCGCGACGATCGGAGCGGGGGGAGTCCGCTGCCGATTCACGGTCTGAGCCCGCTGCCGATTCACGTCCTCGCCGATAAGGGCTCGGACGATCGGAGCGGGATGCCGCTGCCGATTCACGCTCCGCCGAAGCGGACCGATCGGAGTTTTCGGGCGCTGCCGATTCACGGTCCGCCGAAGCGGACCGATCGGAGTTTTCGGGCGCTGCCGATTCACGGTCCGCCGAAGCGGACCGATCGGAGCGCGGGAACACCACGACGTTCGCGGCGGATGATGGTTGCTGCTCGCTCATGCTCACCTCATCCGAACAGCCCGTGAAGGAACCAACGCGGCGCACCTTCCTCCTCGAGGTGCCCATAGAGCCCGTCGCGATAGAGCCAGTAACGGCCGCCCTCCACATCCTCGACGCGGTAGTAGTCGCGCGTGCGGTTGTCCGGGGGCGCGGGCACGCGGGTGCCGAGCGCGGCGGCGGCCGCCTCCTCGCTCTCGTCCTGCAACCGTGACGTGGCACGCGGCAGATCGAGCCACCACTCGCGGGCGATCCGTTCCGGCCCCTCGGCGCGGGCCACGCGATGCTCGACGCGCCGCCATGTGAAGCGCAGCGGCGGCCCGTCCGGCACCTCGGCGACGACGCTGACCGGCTCCGGCACCGTGAGCAGCAGCGGCGGACGCGCCACCGTCGGCGCCATCCGCGACAGGCCCGCGTCGGCAGGTCGCCGCACGCGCTCCTCGCCCGGTTCGGCGAGCAACGGACGGCGGCGTTCAGCCCGCTCCGGCCGATGGCTCGGAAACGACATCGCCACCTCGACGCGCTCGCGCCCGAGCCGCGCCGACAGCCGGTCGATCAGGCGGGCGATGTCGGCCGCGCTGGCGCGATCGGCGTGATCGGCGTGATCGCCCGGGGCATCAGCATCGACGTGCATGCCTTCTCCGGCATGCTGGCCCGCCAGTGCCGGCTGCGTTTCCCCGAGCGGTTCGCTCGCCACCGCCTCGAAGGTGACGAGATCGATACCGAAGCCGGCGTCGAATCCTTCGAGCTTGTCCGCGACCAGCGAAAGCACGTGATCGCTGTCGCGCGCCGGAGCCGAAAGGCCGAAGGCGATCTCGGCCGACGATGCATCGGCGCGATAGATGGTGAGGCGCGCGCGCCTGAGCCCGCGCCCGATTTCTGCGAGACGATGGCAGAGTTCGCCGGCCAGTTCCGCGATCGCCGCCATGACACCGTCCGCCGACACCAGCGGCTCGGCGAAGCTGCGCGCCACCCTGAGCTCCGGCGGCTCGACCAGCGTATCGCGCGGTTCCGGACGGCGGCCGAGCGCCATGTCGAGACGCTCGAGCAGCGCCTCGACATCCTCGTGCGAGCGGAAACGGCGGGCGAGACTCGCGCGCGGCAGATCATACAGTTGCCCGATCCGCTTCAGTCCGAGGCGGCGCGCCAGCAGCACGGCATCCGTGTCGAGGCGCAGCGCCGCCACGGGTAACGGCGCGAGTGCCTCGGCGACTCTCCCCTCGGGCACCCGCACCACCGGTTGTTTCATGCCGCTGGCGAAGCGGGCGAGTGCGAAGGCGGCGGCGGGCGTATCGGCGAGGGCGATGCGTGGCACGTGCCCGAAACCGTGCAGGCGGCGCAACAGATCGCGCAGCAAGCCGGGCTCGCCGCCGTAGAGGTGGGCGACGCCGGTGATGTCGACCCATAGCCCGTCGACGCCCTCGGCGTTGCGCGAGGGCCCGTAGCGGCCGGCCCAGCGCGCCAGCGCGAGCAGCGCCGTGCGGTCCTGCTCCGGCTCGGCCGGCCGCGTGCCGAGCTGCGGCAGCCCGGCGCGCGCGTCCGCCAGCGTCATGCCGGCGCGAACACCCTTGTACAGCGCCGTCGGGTTGGCCGCCGAAATCACCAGCCCGCCCCCTGCCGACGCCACCAGGGCAAACGGAGCCGCCTCATCCGGCAAGACGGACGCCGCCGCGCCGTGCGCCGGAGCCCGCCCCGAGGCGATCCGCAGACGTTCGGCCCGGCGCATCCGTTCGATCGGCCAGGCCGGCAGCCACACTGAAACAAAACGCCTCATCGGACCAATCCAGGATGAACGAACGCTCCGCCGCCAGCGGCTGGCCCCGGCAGCGCTCCAGCGCCACCGCCAGACGTGACGCACCCGGCGCATCTGCATCGAAGGCATGCGGCGCACTCGCCGCACGGCCGATGCGCCAGCGCGTCACTGTCGCCGCCGCCGGCGGGGCACGCGCCCCGGTCAGCAGCAGGCAGGGCGTGCGATGCTGCTCGGCAGCGAGCGCCAGCCGGCGCGCCGGCGTCAGCGCGACATCGTCGACGAAGGCAACGGTGAGCAGCAGGCCGCCCGAGCGCAGCCCTTCCTCGAGCGCCCACAGGGTTTCGCCGTCATGACGGGTGTCGATCTGCATCAGCCACTCGGGCGCCAGACCGAACGCGGCGAGCCCCGGCGCATAGAGGCGGCCGATCTCCCCGCTGTCGCGCCGGGGAGAACACCAGAGAACCCGTGGAGGACCGCTGCGCATCGCCTGCTCACCGAGCCGGCGGCGGGCGAGGGCCAGCGCGAACACGACCGCGGCGGCACGATCTCCGGCACGCACACCTTGCAGGTCACGACGCCGTGTGCGCGCCGCCCCCGCCTCGTCTTCCTCTGCATCGGCTGCCCACGACAGCGCCGGCTTCAGCTCGTGCACCCCACCGATGGCAAGCCCGGCCTCTCCGAGCAGCGCATCGCATGCCGCCGCGCCGAGGGTCCACGCCGGCGCACGGCCCCGAGCTTGCGGCCGCTCACGCGCGGCAACCGTAGCGATCCGGCGGCGCAGCTCACGGATACGCTCGGCCCGGGAAAGAGCGTTCCAGGCCAGAAAGGGAGCCTCCCCTGCCAGAGGGGCATGAGACAGGGGAGGCGCTTCAGCGTCGGTGGGGCACGTGACGCTGCAATCGACGGACGGGGGAGACGCAAGGCCGGGGTGACGCAACGGCCGCGGCGATCTCGTTTTGGATTTCGGCTGGCGCATCGGGACTCTCGCCGGCTTGGCGCGTCCGGCATCCCGGCGCACGCTTGTGTTCTTTATTTGTTCTAGATGTCAGCCCAGCTGCCGTCAAGACAAAACAAGAACACACAGACCGAATGATCCACCGTCTCAACTCAGGTGGCCCGGGTCCCGCCAATTCTCGAGCCCGAAATCCGTGCTGCGGACGTGTTTGTGGCAACGGCGGGGCCGGAACCTTTGCCGCCCCCTGCCGTTGATCGGCGACATTCACGACAGAAGTTCCCAAAACCCAAGCCTGTCAGAGGCCTATATGCTCATGGAGGCGTCATTCGCCCGGGCCTAAATCGTGTCCAAGGTGTGGCACGCCTGCTCTGCCGAACATCTCAAGCAGACGATATACGAACTCTTCACCATAACCGCGCAGCATGGCGCGGAGCCGGCGGCGTCCGTTTCCGGACCACCCGCCAACGAAGCCGAAAGACCCGTCTACCGATCATGTCGACACGGAGCCACCGTTCATGAGCATTTCGCGAAAAGCGTTCCTCTCCAGCGCGTTCGTCGCCGCCGCCACACTGCTGGCGCCGGCCACGGCCTCGGCGCAGGATCTGATCTCGTTCCTGTGGGGCGGCGATCAGGAGCATGGCGGAGGGCGCAAGACGGTCAGCTTCCCCACCAGCCACAAGCCCGGTCAGGTCATCGTCTCGTTCGGCGACCGCCGCCTCTATCACGTGATCAAGCCGGGACAGGCGACGAGCTATCCGATCGCCGTGCCGCGCGAGCAGAGCCGCTGGGAGGGCACCACGTCGGTTTCCATGAAGCGTGAGAACCCGCCGTGGACGCCGACGCCGACCATGCGCGCCGAGAACCCGCGCCTGCCGAGCTACGTGCCCGGCGGCCATCCGCTGAACCCGCTCGGCGTGCGCGCCCTTTATCTCGGCTCGAGCACCTACCGGATTCACGGCACCGACGCGCCGTGGACCATCGGGCAGGCGGTCTCCAAGGGTTGCATCCGCATGTACAATGAGGATGTCATGGACCTCTATCCGAAGATCCCGGTCGGAACCCGCGTCGTCGTCACCTGGCAGCGCTTCAATTCCGAGCAGATCGCCGCCGCCGAGCCGGAGGCGAACCGGCTGACCGACGCCGCCCAGCGTGCCGCCCAGCGCCGCGCGCGCTACGAAGCCCGCGCCTTCCGCAACGTGTCGCGCTCGCGCAGCGCTTCGATCAACTGATCGACGGCGATCAGGTTCGAAAAGACGAAGGGGCGGCTCATGCGAGCCGCCCCTTCTGTTTGTGACCCGTTTATTTCGAAGGCCGGGAAACGAGCGCGGCCGCGCGTCCTCAGCTTCGTGGCGCGAGACAGTCGCCCAGGCTGCGCGCGAGGTTGCGCATCAAGTCCTCGTAGAGACCCGGCCCGTTGGTGAGGCTCGCGCCTTCGGGATCGAGTTCGCCGGCCCGCGCCGTGCTTCCTTCGATCACCGAGGCGACGATCTTCGGCGAGAACTGCGGTTCCGCGAACACGCAGGTTGCACCGAGCTCCTTGACCTTAGCCCGTACCGCCGAGAGGCGCCTGGCGCTCGGTTTCACCTCGGGATTGAGCGTGATGGAGCCCGCCGCCTGCAGGCCGTAGCGGCGCTCGAAATACTGATAGGCATCGTGGAAAACGATGAACGGCTTGCCGGCGAGTGGCGCCGTCGCCGCCTTCAGTTCGGCGTCGAGAGCATCGATGCGGGCGAGCGTAGCGGTGGCATTGGCGTCGAGCTTGCCCTTGAGATCAGGAGCGCGCTCGGCGAGGGCGGCGGCGGCGGCCCGCACGATCGCGCGCGCATTCTCGGGATCGAGCCAGATGTGACCGTCCTTGCCCCCGTGCGCGTCCTCGTCGTGGTCGTCGCCATGGTCGCCGTGCGCCTCGTGTCCGTGGTCCTTGTGGTCGTCCTTGCCGTGGGCGTGGTCGCCGTGCGCATGCGTCTCGAAGGTCGCGGCCGTGCGCGTTTCGAGCAGCGTGACGCCGGGCGCATCAGCAAGAGTGACGAGGGCAACCGACTTCGGCAGAGCTTCCGCAATCTTGACCGTGAATGGTTCGAGACTGCCGGAAACGCGGAACACGACATCCGCCTTGTTGAGCGCGCGCGCGTCGGACGGTTTGAGCGAGAACGAATGCGGCGACGCCTTGCCGTCGACCAGCAGCGCCGGCTTGCCTATGCCGTCCATCACCTGCGCAACGAGAGAGTGGATCGGCTTGATCGTGGCCACGACGTTCAGTTCGGCAGCGGAGAGGGCCGCCGGAGCGCCGCTCACGATGGCGACGCCGAAGGCGATCCCGGTGGCAGCGGCGGCCGTGGGTCGGGCGGGGCGCGGCAGGGTTTGGGAACGTGTCTTGGGCATGGTGTCGGCTCCTCG
>CALFEM010000154.1 GCA_937950105.1 uncultured Alphaproteobacteria bacterium
TCTTCCCCGTATCCTTTTCTCCGTGCGACGAACGCGTGGCCGACGCGCTTTTCGTCCGACTGTCTGGCGGTACACGAGTCCCGTGCGCCCGACACCGGCCGAACCTCTTTCACCGGGCCTTTTTCCCCAGTTTCGAGAGGCCGAAAACCGCGAGGTCGTTAACATACTTCCCGGGGCTTGCCTAGCGGTCGGGCGCGAGGCGTCGCGCCTTCAGAAAACGCCGGTTTGACCGCTTGTCGAGTATGTTGCGAGTGCGAACTGAGATTTGATCTGAGCAAATCAGATCATCGCCATGCCGCCGTTGACGTGCAGGGTCTGTCCGGTCATGTAGCCACCCTCGACACTGGCGAGGTAGAGCGCGGCCGCGGCGATGTCGTCCGGCTCACCGAAGCGCTGGGCCGGAATCATCTTCGAGATTTCCTCGGTCTGCTTCTCGTTGAGCACGTCGGTCATCGGCGTCTTGATGAAGCCCGGGGCGATGCAGTTGGCGGTGATGCCACGCGAGGCGACCTCGCGCGCGAGGCTCTTGGTCATGCCGATCATGCCGGCCTTGGAAGCGGCATAGTTGCCCTGTCCGGGATTGCCGAACACGCCCGACACCGAGGCGATGTTGATGATGCGGCCATAGCCCGACTTGGACCGCATCATGTGACGCGAGCCGGCGCGGCACAGCATGAACGTCGAAGTCAGGTTGACGGCGATGACGTCGTCCCACTGCTCATCCTTCATCACCATGAACAGGTTGTCCTTGGTGAGGCCGGCGTTGTTGACGAGGATGTCGAGCCGGCCGCCGAGTGCCTTGACGGCTTCGTCGATCAGCTTGCCCACCGCCGCGCGGTCGGCGAGATCGCACGGCACGACGACGGCGCGCTCGCCGAGTTCCGCTTTCAGCGCCTCGAGCTTCTCGACCTTGCGGCCCGACAGCGCCACCGTGGCGCCAGCCTTGTGGAAGGCGCGCGCGATCGCTTCACCGATGCCGCCCGTCGCGCCCGTCACCAGCGCCGTCTTGCCTGAGAGATCGAACATGTCTTCAGTCCTTTCCTGCGCGCAGGTCCGTTTCTGCGGACCCGGCTCCTGCAATCGGTTCAAGCGAGCGCCGCGAGCACCGCGTCGATGTCAGCGGGGGTGCCGACGCTGGCCGTCTTGATGCCCTTCTCGATGCGGCCGACGAGGCCGGCCAGCACCTTGCCGTGGCCGATCTCATAGGCGTCGGTGATGCCGTTGGCGGCCATGAACTGCACGCTTTCGCGCCAGCGCACGGTGCCCGTCACCTGCTCGACGAGCCGCTTGCGGATTTCGGCGGGATCGGAGATCGGGCTCGCCAGCACGTTGGCGATCACCGGCACGACCGGCGCATTGATCTTCACATTGGCGAGCGCTTCGGCCATCGCCTCGGCGGCGGGCTGCATCAGCGAGCAATGGAACGGCGCGGACACCGGCAGCGCCAGCGCGCGGCGCACGCCCAGCGCCTTGCCGACTTCCGGCACGCGATCTAGCGCGCGCTTATGGCCCGACAGCACGACCTGGGTCGGCTCGTTGTCGTTGGCGACCTGGCAGACGTCCCCCTGCGCCGCCGCCTCCGCCACCTTCTGCGCCACGTCGAGACCGACGCCGAGCAGGGCGGACATGGCGCCTTCGCCGACCGGCACCGCCTTCTGCATCGCCTGCCCGCGCAGCTTCAGCAGGCGCGCCGTATCGGCGAGAGAGAACGCGCCAGCGGCCGCCAGCGCCGAATATTCGCCGAGCGAGTGGCCGGCGACGAACTTGACCTTGTCGGCGAGCTTGAAGCCCTTCTCGCGCTCCAGCACGCGCATGACGGCCATCGAAACCGCCATCAGCGCCGGTTGTGCGTTCTCGGTCAGCGTCAGCGCATCCTTGGGACCGTCCCACATCAGCGCCGAGAGCTTCTGGCCGAGTGCTTCGTCGACCTCGTCGAACACCGCGCGCGCGGCAGGGAACGCCTCGGCCAGCGCCTTGCCCATGCCGACGTCCTGACTGCCCTGTCCGGGAAAAACCAACGCGATCGCCATCTCTGCCGTCTCCTCGATGCCGCGCGGCTTTAGGCAACGCGGCGCGGCCAGAGTCAAGACAGCACGAGGTCAAGGCGCGCTCAGACGACCAGGCCCCCTGCGCTCATCGCGACCGGACGGCAGCCGCTCGACGCACGCTCCCCGCGCCGCGCACAGCCGGCGCACCCCGGGTTGGTCCGCGCCTGTGCCAAACCGGCAACAAACCCTCCTAAGGCACTCAAGTTAAACCAGAAACTGAACTGAACACTTTTCGCTAACCCACGGAACAACTGGGCAAATTTGTCGCACCAAGTTGCTGATCCCACGATTTCGCCGCAATTGGGCGGCCAAACGCCGGTCGTCTGAAAAACGTGGAGAAAAATCATGAGCAAGAAGATCCTCGCTCTGCTGGCTGCCATCCTGCTTCTGCCGGCACTGACGGCGACGGCCGACGCGGCCCCCCGCAAGCGTCACGCGAGCCAGGAGCGCTCGGTCGGCAGCTACGGCAGCTATGGCTACGTCATGGAAACCCGCACCCGCTCGCGCGCCAAGCGCAGCGCCTACCGCAGCGACGAGCGCATGTCGCTCGGCTATTCCAACTATTCGTCGGCCTCGCGCCGGACCTACTCCGGCGGCGTCGGTGCCCGCCCGGCCAAGTGGTGCGGCTGGTGGATGCGCACGCAGCGCGGCGGCGGCCCCGAGATGAACCTCGCCTGGAACTGGAGCCGCTACGGCAGCCCGGCCTCGCCGCAGGTCGGCGCCGTGGTCGTCTGGCGTCACCACGTCGGCCAGATCGTCGGTCAGGCCGCCAACGGCAAGTGGCTCGTTCAGTCCGGCAACGACGGTGGCGCGGTCCGCACGCGTGCCCGCTCGATCTCGGGCGCCGTCATCCGCATCTGACGCAACGAATTTCACCACATGAAAAGCGCCGGGCGCTCACCGCGTCCGGCGCTCCTGTTCTTGCGTTTCGCCTGGCAGCGCGATGCCGTTAGCCCTTCGGCAGCAGCACGGTGTCGATGACGTGGATGACGCCGTTCGAGCGCTGCAGGTCGGCGGTCGTGACGGCCGCGATGCCGCCCTTCTCGTCGCTGAGCGTGATCGTCTTGCCGCTGAGGCGAGCGATGATCTTGCCGCCAGCCACGGTGGTAATCGAGGCTTCACCACCGCCCTGGGCGATCAGCCTGGCGACGGCGCCGCTCAATACTTTGCTCGGCACTACGTGATAGGTGAGGATTTCTGCGAGCTTGTCCTTGTTGCCCGGCTCGAGCAGCGACGCTACGGTTCCCTCCGGCAGCTTGGCGAACGCCGCATCGGTCGGCGCAAACACCGTGAACGGGCCCTTGCCGGAGAGAGTGCCGGCGAGGTCGGCGGCTTTCACCGCGGCCACGAGCGTCGTCAGCGACCTGGAACGCGCCGCGTACTGGACGATGTTGGACGAGTGAGCAGCCGCCTTCGCCGAATGCTTGCCATGCGACGAGCCATGAGACGGGGCGGCGATGGCCGGTCCGGCGGCAAGGGCTGCGGCAAGAGCGGTGATGCAGGCTGCGGAGCCGAGGCGGTAGCGCAGGGAATTCATGTCGTTCCTCCAACACAGGTGTTTGATGCCTGTTCGAACGGGACGTTCCGTTCGGTGGATGCGCCGTTCGGTCTCACATTGTTTTGAGTGCGCTCCGGTGATCCAGCCGGTCGGCCGGGGCTGCCGCGTCGTGCGTGCGGCACGCCTACCGCCCTTGACCCGATCACGTTGCGGCGCAACAAGAGAGGTCTTTTCCGCCGCACATCTACAGAGGATCAGCGCCGCCGATGACCGCCATTCGTACGCCGCAGAAGCACTTCGCCCCGCTCGCCATCGGTGCCCCCGAGCCCTACCGCGCGCTGCCCGTCCGCCTCGAGCGCATGATCCACTTCATCCCGCCGCACAACGAGAAGATCCGCGCCAAGCTGAAGGACACGATCAAGCAGGTCGACGTGGTGCTCGGCAATCTGGAGGACGCCATTCCGGCGACCGAGAAGGAAGCCGCGCGCCAGGGCTTCGTGTCCATGGCGAAGGAGCACGATTTCGGCCAGACGGGGCTGTGGACGCGTATCAACTGCCTCAACAGCCCGTGGGCGCTGGACGACATCACCACCCTCGTTGCCGAAGCCGGCGACAAGCTCGACGTCATGATGCTCCCCAAAGTCGAAGGGCCGTGGGACATCCACTATCTCGATCAGCTCCTCGCCCAGCTCGAGGCGAAGCACTCAGTCAAGAAGCCGATCCTGATCCACGCCATTCTCGAGACGGCCGAGGGCGTCAAGAACGTCGAGGCGATCGCTGCCGCCTCGCCGCGCATGCACGGCATGAGCCTCGGACCGGCCGACCTCGCGGCTTCGCGCGGCATGAAGACGACCCGCGTCGGCGGCGGCCATCCGGACTACCAGGTGCTGGCCGATGCCAACGGCGACGCGCCGCGTACCCGCTTCCAGCAGGACCTCTGGCACTACACCGTCGGCAAGATGGTGGACGCCTGTCTTGCCTATGGTCTCAAGCCCTTCTACGGCCCGTTCGGCGACTTCTCCGACAGCGCCGCGTGCGAAGCGCAGTTCCGCAATTCGTTCCTGCAGGGCTGCCTCGGCGCCTGGTCGCTGCATCCCTCGCAAATCGAGATCGCCAAGCGCGTGTTCTCGCCCGACGTCAAGGAAGTGCGGTTCGCCAAGCGCATTCTCGACGCCATGCCGGACGGTACCGGCGCCGTGATGATCGACGGCAAGATGCAGGACGATGCCACCTGGAAGCAGGCCAAGGTGATCGTCGATCTGGCCAAGGTCGTCGCCGCGCGCGATCCCGACATGGCCGCCGCCTACGGCCTCTGAAGCCCGCCACCCGCTACGGCGCTCGCCCGGAGCGTGAGCGGCCGGGGTGACGGCCCGATTGGCGGCAAGCAGCCTTCATGAGAAACCCGCGCCACCTCTCGGGAGCGCGGGTTTTTTCATGCCAGAGCATCATCCGATCGCACGGAATCGCCTTCGGCGATTCAGCGGTCGGATAAAGATGCTCTGGAGCCTGAAGCCAGAGCGCTTCCAGCCGATCAGTGAACCGCAAGGCGGCTCCGTCTGATCGGATAGCGCTCTAGCCGCGGCAGGTTTTCGGCCTTGGTCATGATGCGGGCCAACGGCATCCGGCGTATGATGTGACATCGACGCAGGCGGGAGTGCGCAACACGATGACGGATGGCCCGGACAGCAAGCCACGGCGCGCGCGCTTCGCCGTCGGTGATGTCGTACGCCACCGCTTCTACCCGTTCCGCGGCATCGTTTTCGACATCTACCCGGTGTTCGCCAACACCGAGGAGTGGTGGCAGGCGATTCCTGCCGAAATCCGCCCGTCCAAGGATCAGCCGTTCTATCACTTGCTCGCCGAGAACGCGGAGACCGAGTACGTGGCCTACGTGTCGGAGCAGAACCTGCTCCCCGACGACAGCGGCAAGCCGCTGCGCCATCCCAAGGTGGCCGAGATGTTCAGCGTCGACGACGACGGGCGCTATCGCGCCATTCACCTCAACCGGCACTGACGGCAGGGTCCAACGCACCAAGGACGTGGCGCCCGGACGACGTGGTGCCGGAGGGCGCGGACGGAGCGGCGGAGCTTCTTCGGTATTGGCCGCGACGCCAGCCGTCGTGACAACGACAAGGGCCGCCCGGTGATCCGGACGGCCCTCGCGTACCAGCCAGAAGGCGGTGCTTACTTCTTCTTTTCGCCGGCGGCCGCAGCGGCGGCGGCACCCGGAGGCGGGTCGAGCAGCTTGGCGGCGTCCTGCTTGGCCTTCTGCTCTTCCTTCATCTTCTCGACCATCTGCGCCTGACGGTCGCGGATCTGCTTCATCAGCTCACCGCGCGCCTTGGCGTACTTCTCGTTGTCGACCGGCGGGCCGTCGAACGTGGCGGCGAAGCCGTCGAGCGGAACCGGGAAGCCGACGGGCTGAGCCGCTGCGTTGAGCGCCAGCACCATCACGCCGCCACCCTTCTTCATGCTGTCGATGAACTCGGCCGTCGCCTCGATCTCGGCGGTGCAGCCGGCCGGATGGCAGAGCGAGTACTTG
>CALFEM010000155.1 GCA_937950105.1 uncultured Alphaproteobacteria bacterium
CTCGCGGCGCGGTTCCCGGATGTGCACTACTTCGCCGCGCTGCCGGTGGTCGAGCTGTACGCCTGGGTGCGCTTCTCCGAGCGCCGGCTCGTGCGCGCCTTCGCGACCATCGATGGCGAAGTCGTGTGGAGCCAGGGCAAGCCGACCCGCGACGAAGTACAGCTCGGCCTCAGGCACTATGAGCTGCGCGGCGTGAAGGATCGCTCGGGCGATGCCGGCGGCGAGATCGTGTTGTCGCCGACCGAGGAGCAGGTGTTCCGCATGGCCGGGCGCTGGAGTCTCGATCCGATGACGCTGGCGGGCCGCAAGGCGGCTGGCCCCGGACTCGGCGTCGTTGGTCACGCGCCGATGGTATGGCAGAGCGAGCGCGTGCGCCGCATCGCGTGACGCAGCATGTCCGCGCGCGTTTCCGCATCGCGACCCGGCTCGCGCGTTACGCGGCGTCGCTGCCGACGATCGCCGCCATCTGCCGCGCGATCAGCCTGTCGAGCCATCCGTCGAAGGCGACCGTGAAGCAGGTCAGTCCGCGCTCGTCGTCGTTCCACTTTGTGAAGCCGTCGGCGAACTCCGGGTTGACGGCGACCGTGGCGTTCTCGTCGAGTGCGACGACGGTGGCGGCGAAGGCATCCTCGGAGAGTGGCAGGAACGCGATGTTCATGGCGGCGACACCGCCGTCGGGCAGGTGCTGTGGCGCATCGTTGACGCTGACGCAGACGATGCGGCGCTGGTCGGCGAACGTGGCGATGGCACCGATGACCAGACGCGACTGCTCGAAGCCTTCGGGCGCGTGATATCGCCAGACCTGTCCCGCCTTCAGCTCGTGTCCGGTGATCGGCATGACTGTCCCCTCTATCGTGAACCGCGATTTAAGCGCGCCGCATACGGGTACGCAAAGGGGAGCGGATAGCGGCCGCGCGCGACGGCAATGCGGCAGGCGCGAAATTGCAGGCGACGGCTGGCGGTAGGGCTGTGGGCTCAGATACGGCGGATCAGCGAGGAGCCGGCAGCGATCCGGTTTCGATGCGCGAAACGCCCGTCGCCCAGCCGTTGGCGAGCCGCTCGGCGGCCTCGCGCGCGTCCATCTGCCGGTCGGCGCGCCCGGCCATGCGGCCGTGTGGCAAACGCCGTCGCATCGGCGGGCAGGCGATGATCAAGGCTTCGCCGGGTGCGTCCGGACGGCGGGCCTCGGTGCATTGCAGGAGATCGCTCAACACGTCGCCGTTCGCATGTTCCGCATCTGCCGAGATCGGCTGCCTCGACGCGGTGACGATGGGGGACGCGGGATCAGTGGGTGCGTGCGCGGGCAGCGTGACCGAGCGGGCGGTATCCAGGTTGATCAACCGGGACGGCGATTTGCTGTCGTCGTTGAAGGCGACCTCGGCGACGAACGACCAGAAGCCGACGAAATGCCAGAACAGCACGCCGAGGATGAAACCGAGCGCGGCCGTGCCGTAGGGCAGCCAGCGCCGCTGCGGCAGCG
Organism: uncultured Alphaproteobacteria bacterium; assembly: GCA_937950105.1. GTDB lineage: Bacteria > Pseudomonadota > Alphaproteobacteria > Rhizobiales > Hyphomicrobiaceae > JAEUMD01. The sequence goes on from CALFEM010000155.1 coordinate 1,481, forward strand.
GGGCGTTGCTTGCTGCACGCGGCACGACCTCGCGATCCGCCGCTTCGCGCGAAAGCGACAGGCCGGCGGCAGTGTCGTCCGCAACGTCAGAGGGGAGCACCCGCAACTCCGCAGAAAGCTTCGAGAATCACTTGTCTGAGTGTGCGGAGCGGAAATTGTGGTGACAAGCGGGCAGCCGGCACCGGGGGGCCCGGTGCCAGCTTATCCACACATGCGGCCCGGCCGTGTGGCCGGATCCCGCCGCTTCGGCGCAGACCCGTCCCACGCCAGGCGCGGCACAGAGCGGGTCAGATGCCCTTCGGCCCGGGCAGGAAATCGCGACCGCCACCGCGCGGGGCATCGCCATCGCGGTCGCGCGAACGGCGGTCGTCGCGCCGGCTCGACGAGGGCGCGTCACCCTTTGCCGTCGAGCGCACCGGCGGCACGAACATGCTCCGCGCCGAGCACAGCTTCTTCTGGCTCTCGTTGCGCCCGCACGCCCTGAGCTTGCCCTGCCGCGTGAAACAGACGCGGATTTCCTTGAGGCGATTGCCGGGGCCGCCGCAGACCACGCCCATCATGTCGGGCTGCAGGTCCGGGTTGGCTTCCGTGAACTCGCGCACGAGCGCTTCCGGCGCCACGTTCTTTCCGTCGAACGGACTGACGTAGCGCTCCCGCACCTT
>CALFEM010000156.1 GCA_937950105.1 uncultured Alphaproteobacteria bacterium
TGAGGAAGGCGACCTGCGAGGCGGTGCTCGCAATGTAGTAGAATGCGGCGCCGGTGTTGAGCGTGGCGGTGGTCGTCGGCGTGCCGAGCTGCAGCTTGACCTGCTCCTGCGTCATGCCGGGCTGGATCTGCTGCACGTCGTTGGCGGTGAACTGGTGCCCGTGCTTGATGATCTGCTCGCCGCAGCCGGCGGTGAGTGCGGTTGCCGCGGCGACCGCGAGCAGCAGGGCCGCGCGCGAGGGGCGGGTGCTGCGAACCGCGGCGCGTCCGCGACGGTTCGTTCCGCCGGCCATGTGGCGTGCAAATGTCTCTCGGCGCATAATGCCTTCGATCCCTCGAGAATCGCTTGACCGCGATACCTGTCCAGCCGATAGCGTGAGGCCTTCCCCTATGCAACGCAGCCGGACGCGTATTCCCCCGAAACTCGCGTACCGCTGGCCGTTCCCGCCGCCGGCGCGGGGCGCGCGTGCCGCGAGAGGTCCCAACGCATGCTGAGCTGGCTCAGAACGCGGAACAACGACGCCCGTAAAGCACGGGAGCTTTATGGCGCCGTCGTGACGCAGGCGCGCTGCCCGGCGTTCTATCGCGACTATGGCATTCCGGACACGATGGCCGGCCGCTACGAGATGATCTCGGCGGTGCTGTTCCAGGTGCTCGAGCGGCTGCGCGTCGGCGGAGCCGCAACCGAGGAACTGTCGCGGGTCGCGCTCGAGACGTTCTTCACCGACGTCGACGACAGCATGCGCGAGATCGGCATCGGCGACATGTCGGTGCCGAAGAAAGTGAAGCGGGCCGCCGCCGGATTCTACGAACGTGCCGTCGCCTATCGCGCGGCCTTGGACGCCAACGATGCGGGCGCGCTGGCGCAGGCGATCGCACGTTTCGTCCGCGAGCAGGACGCCGCCGATGCCGGCAGCGAGGCCCTCGCCCGCCATATGCTGGCGCAGCGCGACGCGTTGGCCCGCGCCACCCTCGACGATGTCGCCGCGGGACAGGCTTTCGTCGCGCCGCAGCCTGTGACACAGCAACTACGAGCGAGCGGAGATCAGCGATGACCCAAACCGCAAGCGCGGCCCCGCTGGAAGCGTGGTCGCACCGCGTTGCCGACGTGCCGGAACGCGGCCTCGACGTGCAGCGGAGCGCGAGCCCCGCCGAACTCGCCATCGTTGCCGAGGCGCTCGAACTCGAGGCGTGCGAGCATCTCGAAGCGACGTACCGGCTGGCGCCGGCCGGTGGCGGGCGCTATCGCCTGAGCGGGGATGTCAGTGCGCGCGTCGTGCAGGCCTGCGTGGTGACGCTGGAGCCGGTCGCGCAGGACATCGCCATCGAGATCGACGAGGAATTCTGGCCGCCGGAGTTGCTGCCGAAGTCCGAGAATGGCCTCGACGGCGAGCAGGAGGCACTGGCCGCCGTCATCGCCGAACCGATCCGGGACGGGCGGCTCAAGGCAGGGCGCGTGATCTATGAGCAGGTGGCGACGGCCATCGATCCCTATCCGCGCAAGGAGGGGGCGGAGCTGCCTCCGGAAGCCGCCAGGAAAGACGACGATGGCGGACGTGAAAATCCGTTTGCGGTTCTGGCCAGGCTGAAACCCGGCAGCCGGTGACACCCGTCCGCCGACAGTGATCGCCGCGCGGTACGCGCCCGGACGCGCGGTGCATGACGCCAAGAAACCGGTTGTAGTGTACCGGCAAACCGCTATCTTCCCGGCCCACTTGGAGGCGGCCACGGGCTCGCTCCCGGGCCCGCACGTCGCGCTGGCCCCGGGCGGTACCGGCGGGGGGAACCGTGATGGCCTGCCGTGCAGAAGCGATCATCACGGGGCCAACTCAGGTTATGCTTGCGCCGAGAACAATCGCGCTCGACGGCATGGGCGGTGATCACGGGCCGTCCGTCGTCGTTGGAGGCGCGGCGATTTCGCTCGAGCGCCATCCCAACCTGTCGTTTCTGATCGCCGGCAAGCCGGCCGAGATCGAGGCGGAGCTCGCCAGGCATCCGGCGCTGAAGCAGCGCGCGACGATTCTGCCGACGGACATCGTCGTGTCGATGCACGAAAAGCCGAGCCAGGCGCTCAGGCGCGGCAAGGGCTCCAGCATGTGGCTGGCGCTCGACGCCGTTGCCAAGGGCCAGGCGCATGGCGCTGTTTCCGCCGGCAACACCGGCGCACTGATGGCCATGTCGAAGCTGATCCTTCGACCGATGAAGGGCATCGAGCGCCCGGCCATCGCGGCGTTGTGGCCGACCATCCATGCCGAGTGCATCGTGCTCGACGTCGGCGCCAACATCGGCGCGACAGCGCGCCAGCTCGGCGATTTCGCGATCCTCGGCGCGGCCATGGCGCGCGCCCTGTTCCACATGGAGCGGCCGACCGTCGCCCTGCTCAACGTCGGCGTCGAGGACATCAAGGGCGCCGACGAGGTGAAGCAGGCGCACGCCTGGCTGAAGGAAGCACCGAACCTGCCGCTCGCCTACAAGGGCTTCATCGAGGGCAACCAGATCGGCCAGGGGGCGGCCGACGTGGTGGTGGTCGAAGGCTTCGCCGGGAACATCGCGCTGAAGACCGCCGAGGGCACCGCGCGCCAGGTCGGCCAGTACCTCAAGGACGCGCTCACCCGCTCGATGTTCTCCAAGCTCGGCGCGCTGATGGCGCGCGGCGGTCTCAAGGTGCTCAAGCACAAGATGGACCCGCGCCGCGTCAACGGCGGTACCTTCCTCGGTCTCAACGGCATCGCCATCAAGAGCCACGGCGGTACCGACGAAGTGGGTTTTGCGAGCGCCGTCGATCTCGGCTACGAGATGGCGGAAAGCGGCCTCCTGGAGCGGCTTGCGGCCGACCTCGACGCGTTCCATGCGTCGCTCGGCGCGCCGCTCGAGGAGAAGCCGGCGAACGTGCCGGCGCGGCCGGAGTAATTCGAGGGTAGCTGCCGTCGCGGTGTGGCCAGTGGCCGGCCGGAACGAGGGCAGCGCCAGAAAGCGAGACGACCGTGGTTGCGATCATCCGTTCCGTCATCCGTGGCGTCGGTGCCAGTGTCCCGAAGCGTGTCGTCAGCAATGCCGACATGGCCAAGATCGTCGACACCTCCGACGACTGGATCGTCGAGCGCACCGGCATCAAGAGCCGTCACATCGCCGCCGACGACGAATTGACGTCCGATCTCGGCATCGCCGCGTCGCGTCAGGCGCTGGTGCGAGCCGGGCTCTCCGCCGACAGCATCGATCTCGTCATCTGCGCCACGGCCACGCCCGACCGGACGTTTCCGGCGACCGCGGTGAAAATCCAGGCGGGCCTCGGCATCACGCGCGGCGCCGCTTTCGACGTGCAGGCGGTGTGCTCCGGCTTCGTCTACGCGCTGACCGTTGCCGACAGCCTGCTGCGCACCGGCCAGTTCCGCCGTGCCATCGTCGTCGGCGCCGAGACGTTCTCGCGCATCATCGACTGGACGGACCGTGGCACCTGCGTGCTGTTCGGCGATGGCGCCGGCGCGGTGGTGCTGGAGGCGGTGCCGACGCACGGCGCGCGCGAGGATCGCGGCATCCTCTATTCGCGCATCCGCGCCGACGGTCGCTTCGAGGACCTGCTGTATGTCGATGGCGGTCCTGGCTCGACCAAGACCGTCGGCCACTTGCGCATGAACGGCCGTGAAGTGTTCCGCCACGCCGTGCAGAAAATCTCGGGCGTGATCGAGGAAACCCTGCTCGCTACCGGCTACACCGCCGACGAGATCGACCTGTTCGTGCCGCACCAGGCCAACCAGCGCATCCTCGACGGCATCGTCAAGAAGCTCGGTGTGCCGCCGCAGAAGATCGTGATGACTCTCTCCAAGCACGGCAACACGTCGGCGGCGTCGATCCCGCTCGCCCTCAATCAGGCCTTCGAGGAACGCCGCCTGCACGAAGGGAGCCTGGTCATGATGGAGGCGATGGGCGGCGGCTTCACCTGGGGCGCGGTGCTGGCGCGCTGGTAGGATTGGTTGATCCGGACTGCCCAAGCCCGTCGGATATTCGTTGAGTTTCAGTCGGTTGGAGACTTTCCTCGTTGACCGCACCCGCGAGCGCCGATAGCATGCGGAAAAAAGAACGATAAAAAATGTCCGGGAGGAAACAACGACATGACGGGAAAAACCCTGACACGGGCCGATCTGGCGGAGGCCCTGGTGCGCAAGATCGGGCTTCCGCGCAACGAATCCCAGGAACTGGTGGAGTTGGTGCTGAACGAGATCTCGGCGACGCTGTCGCGCGGAGAAAACGTGAAGCTGTCGTCGTTCGGCTCGTTCGGCATCCGCAAGAAAGGTGAGCGCCTCGGCCGCAATCCCAAGACCGGCGAGGAAGTGCCGATCACACCGCGCCGCGTGCTGGTGTTCCGGGCGAGCAACATCATGAAGGACCGCATCAACAGCGGCCTCTCCAAGCGTCGTCCAGCTTGAGATTGCGTGCATATTCTCCAGAGTCGAACAAGCAATACGGCTACAGCTCGATGCCTCCATCGTGGAGCAGCGGTCTTTCGCGCGCGATGAGGGTTGCGATCGCCGCCCCGCGTGGCAAACTCGCGTCGATATCAACGCGGCGCGGCGTGCGTTGCTGCCGATCCGTTGAACACGTCGGCATGCATGAGTTTGTTGTGCGGCTGTAGCATTCGGACAAAGCGATATTTCAGGCAGCAGAGGCTGCTTCGGCCTCACTCAGGGCCGCGGTTAGGCCCTCGAACCGGAGAAGGGAGAGCGAGGAACGGGCGAGCTGAAAGACGCGCGCGTGAATGTTCACGACGGTACGGGCAGGGGCGCGGGGCCTCGGTTCAGACCGTCTTCGAGTTCAGTTAGATCGGAAGAGCACACGTCTGAACTCCAGTCACTTAGGCATC
>CALFEM010000157.1 GCA_937950105.1 uncultured Alphaproteobacteria bacterium
ATCTCACCGAACGCACGTGGTCGGCCTTCGTCGACGTCCTCGAGCACACGGTCGGACGCAGCAAGGCCGTCATGCCGGGGGTGGGGACCCTCGCCGGCATCGACGCCGCGGAGCTGACCTCGTTGCCGGGTATCGACGACTTCCTGTTGCTCCGGCGCATCCGCGACGAGGCGACGAGTGGTCGGTGGCAACGGATCGTCGTCGACTGCTCGGGGCCGTTCCAGTCCGCCGACTATAGCGTGCCTCTCGCCGCACTCGAAGCCGGCGCACACTTCGTCGATCTCGCCGACGCGCGCGGTTATCTGCTGGGCTTCACCGCGGCCCTCGATGCCGCGTTCCGTGCCAAAGATCGCGTCGCGCTGGCCGGGGCCAGTTCGTCGCCTGCGCTCTCCGCCGCGGCCGTCGCGGCACTGACGCGCGGGTGGACGCGCATCGACAGCATCGACATCGCCATCGTTCCGGGTGGCCGATCCGAGGTCGGCGAGGCGGCCGTTGGCGGCGCCCTCAGCTATTGCGGCCGCGAGGTTCCCGTTATCGCCGCCGGTCGGCCGGGCCGCGCGATCGGCTGGGGCGAGGTTTCGCACATCGACATGGCCGGGCTCGGCCGCCGCCGCGTTTCGCCGGTCGAGACCGCCGACGCGGGGCTGCTTTCGCGTTTGCATCCGACGGCATCCAGCATCCGCTTTCGCGCCGGGCTCGAGTCGCGCATCGAGCATTGGGGCATGCGGGCGCTGGCGGGCCTCGTCCGGAGCGGCCTGCTGCGCCGGCCCGAACGCCTGGCGGGTCTGCTGCAGCGCGCGCGAAGGCTGACGCGGCTGACCACCGGCTCGAGCGGCGGCATGCGCGTGCGTGTGACCGGGCTCGATTCGCAAGGCCGCTGGACGCAAGCAGAGTGGCGCCTGATCGCGCGCGACAACGATGGTCCGCACGTGCCGCCCGCGCCCGCTGCCGCTGCGGTTCGCGCCATTCTCGCCGGACGCGAGCCGGCCGGAGCGCGGCCGGCCCTCGAATTGCCGCTCGACGCCATCGAGGCCGAGCTTGCGGGGCGCGCCATCACGACGGCCCGTGAGGTGACGCGCGCAAAGGCGAGCCTCTTCGAACAAGCGATCGGGCCGGAAGCGTTCGCGGCACTGCCCGACACGGTGCGGGCGTTCCACGACCTCGACGCGCCAGCCGTATGGAGCGGACGCGCCAACATCGAAGGCGCTGCATCGCTGCCCGCTCGGTTCGTCGCGCGTGCGTTTGCCATGCCGTCCACGGCGTCCGACGTCCTGCTGACGGTCGCCGTCGAACGGCGGCTGAGCGAGCGCGACGAGGTGCCGGACGAAACCTGGACACGCTGCTTTGCCAGCGCGTCGTTCCGCTCGAACCTGTCGTCCCCTGCGCCCGGCGTGGCCTTCGAGCGCTTCGCCCCGTTCGATTTCCGCATCGGCCTCGCGCTGAGCGGAAGCGACCTCGTCTATCCTGTCGCCGGCTGGCGGATCGGACCGCTGCCGTTGCCCCTTGCGCTGGCGCCGCGCTCCGTCGCCCGTGAGTGGCAGGACGACACGGGCCGGTTCAACTTCGACGTGCACCTCAGACTGCCGATCGTCGGCCTGCTCGCCCACTACCGCGGCTGGCTGCTGCCGCGTCCCGCTGCGGACGCGGAGGGCGAGCGGCGTTGTTCCGGATTATCCCGACAAGCGGACGCCTGACGCCAGCGGCGCGCGGGACCACCCCTTCGACAGGACATTGATCTTTATCCGGACATTGCCGCGCGTGAGCGGAGCCGGCCGCGCCGCACGAGGGCCGCTTGCATCTTGGCGGACGGCTCGGGGCGGCGTATTTTTACTTGACGCGGAAGGTGCCGCGCGGTTTACACACGGCTCGCCGCGCGGGAGGTTTCCCCGCGCACGCCTCGTGCCGCCTTAGCTCAGTTGGTTAGAGCGCTAGATTGTGGATCTAGAGGTCCCCCGTTCAACCCGGGGAGGCGGTACCACTCAAAATTTGCAGCCGTTCCAATACGTTGTCTTCGACTTGCCGTAGCGAGCGGAGCTTTGTGACCGCCGGTGCGCGGTCGGCCTCAACTTGTGCTCGCCCTGAAGCGCCGCCGATGCGTCCACAGCCGCGGCGGACGGCGCCCGGATTGCTCGTGGACGCTCCGAGCCGACGCAGCTAACACTCTCGAAGAACCGGGGTTCCTCGAGAATGGCCGAGCCGAGACAGACGCGTGCGCCTTCCGCCACCGACGCCATCGCGGCACGGCTCGATGCGTCGCGGGCTCCGCAGCTCGTGGTGGCGCCGTCGGAAGCCCGACTGGTCGCGGCCAACGCCGCCGGCGCACGCGCACTCGGCATGGCGCCACGACCGCCCGGCTCGTCACGCGATCTCGCCCTCGACAGCGCCATGCCCGCCATCATGCAGTTGCGCCGTCTCGCCGGCCTGCCGGACGTGACGATCGACGGCGTCGTCGAACCGCTGGTGTTCTGGACGCCGGGCGGCGCCGCGCGCTTCCTCTGCCGCGTGCAGTCCTATGACGAGACGGCGGGCCGCAGCCTGTTGCTGGTGGAGCCCCTCGATGCGGCGAGCGATACGGGAGACGAGCCGGAGTTGCCGGCGGACTCCGATCCTGTCCTCGACATCGACGCCGCGAGCGGACCCGCCCCACATCCGATCGTCGCGGAGGAACCGTCCGCCGCGGCGACGCCGGAACCGAGGCGGCGGCAGCGCGCGGCGACATCTGCCGCGAGAGCCGGCGCGGCTCTGACGCCAGCGGCCGAGGAGCCGCCAGCCCCGCGCGATCCCGCCGACATCCTGCGCGCCATCGCCCGACAGATCCTCGCCGGACGAGCGGCACCCGGGGATGCGGCCCACGTGGCAGGCGACGACGCAGGGGGCGTCCCGCGCCGTGCCAATGCCTCGCGGCCGAAGCGCGCAGCCCGCAACGGCGCGGCTCACGAGGCGGCGCCGACGCGCGACATCATCGATCTCGATGCCAACCCTGATCCCGCCATGCCTGTGGCCTTGAGCACCGCGCCCGCGCACGGTGGCACCGACGGCGCCGGTGGCACTGGCGATCCGGGCGGCGGCGGCGATGCCGGCGGCGGCGGGCCGGACGACGAAGATGGCCATGCCATGCCACGCGCGGAGCCATCGTCCGCCACGGCGGCTGGTGCACAGCCGGAGCCGCCATCCCGCGCCGCCGACCTACCTGTGGAAGCGCCGGGAGACGCGGAGACGAAGCACGCTACTGCCGAACCACCGACCAGGCCGCAGCCATCGGCGCGGCGCGTCCTCGTTCGCCGCATCGCGCACGAATTGAAGTCGCCGCTCAGCGCCATTGCTTCGGCCGCCGAGATCATGAAGGACGAGCGCTTCGGCCCGATCGGCGACGAGCGCTACCTGCGCTATGCCCGCGATATTCACGAAAGCGCACGCCACGCCCTCGATGTGATCCAGCGCATGCTCGGAACCAAGGTCGAGGAAGCCGCGGCGATCGACCTCGCTTTCACCGACCTCGACCTCAATGCGGTCATCGGCGCGCTCATTTCCGCGATGGAGCCGCTGGCGGCAGAAGCCGGTGTCAAGCTCACCGCATCACTGGCGCCGGGCCTGCCGCGGGTCGTCGCGGATGGCACGTCGGTGCGCCAGATAGCGCTCAACTTGTTGACGAACGCTCTCAAGTTCACGCCGCGCGGCGGTCGCATCGTCGTCTCGACCGAAGCCGATATCGATGGCCCGCTGACGCTCACGGTCTCCGACAGCGGTGAGGGCATCAGCGATGGCGACATCGCGCATGCTGCGGACGATGCGAACGAGCGACGCATGACACCGCGCAGGGGTGGCGGGCTCGGCATCGGCCTTCCGCTGGTGCGTTCGCTCGCCACAGCCAACGGAGCGACGTTGCAGATCAGCCGCCGCGACGAAGGCGGCACGACCGCCGCGATCGTGTTCCCGAAGTCGCGGCAGGTCCTCGTCTGAGCCGACGCAAAGCGTTTCCAACAGCCTTCCTCGCTTAACGCTCGATCGCAGACCGTTTCAGTCGGATGCCGAGGCGTGCTATTGCG
>CALFEM010000158.1 GCA_937950105.1 uncultured Alphaproteobacteria bacterium
GCGGCTCGCCAACGAGGCGCGCGAGCGGCTGGCGACGGAGGCCGGTGAATACGCCATCTGGCGCTCGCGCACGGGCGCCGAGATCTGGTTCCATCTTGGCAATGTGCAGGCGCGCGATGCCGACAGCACCGAGCGCGACATCATCGGCCTGACGCCGTTCTTCGAAGGCGAGAGCGACGTGCTGCTGTCGATCACCGCGAGCATGCGGCGTCCGGAGGACAATCCGTTCGAAGGGCTGATGCATGCGTGGGTCGCCCCGGACTCGAGCGGCATCGGCTCCTATCCGATCGTGTTCGAGGCGGTCGATTTTGCCGCCCATCCCGCCGACGAAGCGTATCCGGCCGGCCATCGCTGCCGCGTCGTCGCGTTCTGCCGCGATCTCACGATCCACGACAGCGTCGAAGCCATGCTCGCCGCCGATGCCGAGAGCGGCGACGGCGTTCCGCAGATGGCTCCCAAGGCTCTGATCCCGATCGGCCTGTTCGCCGACAGACAAGTCGAGGATGTCGCGCCGGTCGCCGATAACGACGCCGACATGCCGCAGCCGACCGTGCTGATGCGCGGCGTGGTGCGCGATCACCGCCGCCTCGTCAACGAGATCACCGGCGGCGTCTTTCACTGGATGCTGGTGGAGACGCTCGAGGCGACGTTCGACATGCTGGCTGACGACGAAATGATCGAGAAGCCGCCGCATGCCGGCTCCGCGATCGAGACCTATGCGTGGGTGTTCGGCCGCACACTCGGTTGACGTGGTTCCATCACGGCGAGCCGATCGGGCGGATCACACCGTGCTTTCTTCCTGGCACGCGCCCTTGCCGCCGACGATCGAGCCGCGCGCGGTCCATGCCGGCTTCCTCGGATCGCGATGCGCCTCAATCTCGGTGCGGGCGACGAAAAAGAACTCGTAGCAGTTGCCCGAGACCTTCTTGACGCGGAAGCAGCCGCCCGCCGCATCGCCGTCGTAGATGGTGCAGAGCGTATCCGCTTCGACCGACCACTTGCCGCCCGAGGTCAGCCCGCGCTCGCGATACTCGACGCGGCCGGTCTCGCGATAACGCTCGTGGAACGCGCGCTCGTCGCCGTAGCGGCCTTCGATGGCGACGCCGTTGAACGTCGCGGCGATGTCCTTGCCGCTCATGAAGTCGCCGATGGATTGCGCCGAGGCTGCCTGCGGTAGAGCGGCGATGAGGGCGAGCCCCAGGGCAAATGTCGATGGCTTCATCTCTGCCAGCCTTTGCATTGGCATCCACGCTTCGGATCGCCTGCGCCAGGGGAGCCCGGCGCACGCGATCATCAGCAGACGATCTTGGCCGAAAGTTAGCGGCTTTCGCCCTGCGCCACCACCGCCTGCGCATCGACGCGCGCGCCGAGCATGCGCCGCATGGTGCCGTCACGATCGACGACATGGTGCTTCAGCGCTCCGACGACGTGCAGCAGGATGGCGGCGATCAGCAGTTTGCCGCCGGCACCGTGGATCACCTCACCGATTTCGTGCAGGGCCTCGTTCTTGGCGCCGGCTGGAATCGTGAACAGCCCGAGCACGTCGATGGCCCGCCCGTTGCCGAGCGACAGCATGATGCCCGACACCGGCATGAACAGCGTGCCGAGAAGCAGGAACCAGTGCGTCGCCTTCGAGGCCATCTCCTGCCAGCCGGGCATGTGCGCCACGGCCTCGGGCATGCCGTTGCCGAGCCGCCAGACGAGCCGCCACGCCGCGAACGCCAGCAGCGCCACGCCGAGCCCCTTGTGCCACCACATCAGCGCGCTCTTGAACTCGCCGCGCTCCATGTCCTCGAGCACCAGCCCGAACACCAGCATGGCGATCATGGCGACGGCGAGCCCCCAGTGCAGGGCCACCGTCATGCCGGAAAACTTCTCGATCCTGTCTTTCATGTCATCCCTTCGCGCCGTGCCCCGGCGTCCGTTCGCTGTCTACCAGCATGCTGTACGGCCGAAGCGACCAAAATCCGTCGCGGCACTTCCCCCTCTCCCCGTCCCGACGGGGAGAGGGAAAAGCAAGCTTCGGGCCGGGCCTCGCAGAAGGCCCGACGCCCCTCGCTGCCCCGGCCCCGCACCACAGTCGGCCTTGCCAGCCCGGCCAACCGCGCGTATGGGATCGCGCTTGACAGAAAACCCGTGAAAACGCCGCCGCCGGGCGCCCGCGAGGCCCCCGCGCCGCCACTCGAGGAACATTACCGATGGGCTACAAGGTCGCTGTCGTCGGCGCCACCGGCAACGTGGGCCGTGAGATGTTGAACGTGCTGGCCGACCGCCGCTTCCCGGCGGACGAGGTCTACGCGCTCGCCTCGCGCCGCTCGATCGGTACGGAAGTCTCGTTCGGCAACAAGACCTTGAAGTGCAGGGACCTCGAGAACTTCGACTTCAAGGGCGTCGATTTCTGCCTGATGTCGGCGGGCTCGGCCGTCTCCAAGGAGTGGTCGCCGAAGATCGGCGCGCAGGGCTGCGTCGTCATCGATAACTCGTCGTGCTGGCGCTACGACCAGGACGTGCCGCTGATCGTGCCGGAGGTGAACCCGGAGGCGCTCGCCGGCTACCGGAAGAAGAACATCATCGCCAATCCGAACTGCTCGACCGCGCAGATGGTGGTGGCGCTGAAGCCGCTGCACGACGCGGCGACCATCAAGCGCATCGTCGTCTCGACCTACCAGTCCGTTTCCGGCGCCGGCAAGGAAGGCATGGACGAGCTGT
>CALFEM010000159.1 GCA_937950105.1 uncultured Alphaproteobacteria bacterium
CGAGCGATGTGTTCGGACGCATCTGCGCGGCCGAACACATCGCTCGGCTGGAAAGGCTTCCTCTGCCTGCCGGGATCGTCAACGGGTATCTCCACGCCCGCGCCGGCGCTCACCGTCTCGTCGAGACGCAATGATCGTGTCGCGGTCCCGCATTGCGACGTGATATGCAACCGTTGCGATGGCGCAAGTTCAGTCGGCCGCTGAGAGCGGGGAACTCCTCCGCCAGCATACCCGAGCGCCCGGTCATCCCGATCGCGGAGATCTGTCAAGCGCGCAGGTCTTCGGCTTGAGCTGCGGGGAGGTCGAGGATGGCGCGGAGCCCGCCGCTTGCCGCCCCAGCGAGTTCGAGCCCGCCACCATAGAGCCCGGCGAGATGCGCAACGATCGAGAGGCCGAGGCCGTGCCCCCTTGCGCCTCCGAGGTCGGCCACTCCGCCCTCAAGTGTCTCGCCGCGCACGATCGCGGCTGCCCACTCCGCCTCATCGAGTCCCGGTCCATCGTCGTCGACGCACAGGCGCAGGCGCTCGCCGCGTTCTCCCTGCACAAGGGTGGCGGAGATGACGATCCGGCTCACCGCCCACTTGGCGGCATTGTCTGCAAGGTTGCCGAGCATCTCACCGAGATCTTCTCCATCACCTGCAAAGAGCATGCTGTCACCGGCGTCGATGGTGACGCCCAGATGCGGATGCAGTTTGGCCAACGTGAAGCGGACGTCGTCGAGGACCGGTGCGATCCGGGCGCAGGAGCGCGTTCGATAGCCGGCGGCGGCGCGGGCGCGCACCAGATGGTGCTCGACGACGCGCTGCATGCGACGGGTTTCGGTCTCCAGCGCCTCGCCAGATAGTCCGCCGATGCGCGTCGCTTCGTTGGCGATGATCGCGATGGGAGTTTTCAGCGCGTGGGCGAGGTCTCCTGCCTCGGCCCGGGCGCGCTCCAGCTTTGCCTCTCGCTCCGCAAGCAGGACGTCGATCTCCTCGAGCAGCGGCCGCAACTCACTGGGGGCATCGGCAATATACATGCGTGCGCGACGGCCCCGCCGGATTTCATTGAGGCTCTCGCGCACGATCGTCAGCGGACGCAATCCGTATCCGACCTGCAGGAATGCCGCGGCGCCGAGCGCGATTGCGAGCAGGACGAGCGAAAACGCCAGCAGGCGGGTGAAGCTCAGAACCTCCGCGTGGATTTCATGGATCGGGCCTGCAACCAGGATGGATAACGGCTCGTCCTTCTCGGGGAAGCGAATCGACTGCGCGACGATGCGCAACGGTTCGCCGGCAGGCCATTCTGCTTCGAGGATCCTGAAAGGACCGCTATCAGGGCTCGCGATGGGCAGGCTTGCCGAACCGAGCGATGCCGAGCGGCGCAGCACGCGATCGTTTGCTCGCACCTCCCAGTACCAGCCCGAAAGCGGTGGTTTGAAACGCGGGTCTGCCGGTTCCCACGTCAGCGCCAGGCTGCCGTCATCGGCGACCTCGGCGGCAGCCGCGATCTCCTCCAGATGATCGTGCAGGCGCGTATCCATGTGACGTTCGACATGGATACGGAACAGTACGGCGAGAACGGTCCCCGTCAGCAGCAGAGCGGCGGTGATCCACGCCAGCGAGGCCATCAGCAGCCGGGCGCGCAACGACGAGGTGAGGCGCGTCATCATGCGGCCCCGGGATCGAGCGCGTAGCCGTGGCCTCTTCGGGTTTCGATGAGGTTCTGCCCGATCTTCTTGCGCAGGCGCGTGATCAGAACCTCGACGACGTTCGAATCGCGGTCGCCGCCGTCGCTGTAGATATGCTCCAGCAACTCGGTCTTGGAGATCACTTTGCCCTGGTGATGCATCAGATAGGCAAGGGCGCGATACTCGAGCGAGGTGAGGTCGAGCGGCGCCCCATCGAGGCTGATGCGCCTTGCCGAAGGATCGAGACGCAGGCCACCGGCTGTGATGGCGCCGCTCGCATGACCGCACGAGCGGCGTATCAATGCCTCGATGCGGGCAAGAAGCTCCTCCATCTCGAACGGCTTCGCAAGGTAGTCGTCGGCCCCTTTGTGCAAGCCCTGCACCTTCTTGCGCCACGAGCCGCGCGCGGTAAGTATGACGACCGGCATGGTGCGACCGGCCGCGCGCCAGCGCGCGAGCAGCGTCAAGCCGTCGAGGGTCGGCAATCCGAGATCGAGTATGACGGCGTCGAACGTCTACGTGTCGCCGCTGAACCAGCCGTCCTCGCCGTCGCGCACCCAGTCGACGCCGTACCCGGCTCGTGTGAGGGCATCCCGGATCTGCACGGCCAGCCGATCATCGTCTTCGACAAGAAGGAGACGCATGCCCGTTGCCTCGCCTTACCAATGGCCGCGCTTGCGCTGATGACGACGATCATCGTCGTCGTCGTGGCCATGATCGTCATCATCCTCGTCGTGGCGAGCGATCGGGGCGAGTGTGGCGGGGTCATAGTAGAGCTTCAGCACCTGTCCATCGGGAAGCAACAGCTTCACCTCGTAGACATCGCTACCGCCGGGGCGCTTGGCGTGTTCGCGCTCGATCTTGAGGATGCTGGCGTTCGGATAGGCATTCTTGACCGCCGCGACGAGCTGCGCGACGTCTCCCGACGCCATGGGTAGCGACCTGTCGGCGCGCGCAGGGGAGAGCGCCGCCAGCGGAATGAGCACTGCGAAACCGATCACGGCGGCGCGAACGACGCCTGATGCGCGGCTGACAGCCGACAGCGGCGCAGTCTTCCCCACAATCGTCATGTGCCTTCTCCAGGAACTTGCGCCGCCTGCGATCTACCATCGCCAACCTTACAGCAACCTGAAGTCGGGTGTCAGGCCGGCTACAGCCGGCGTGGCGCATAGCAGGCGCCAACGCCGCGCCGGCAGGGTGAGGCGACGGATACTCGCAGGATCAGCATGAGAGCCGACCCGAACAAGCGCATCCCGGTATGGGACCGTCTCGTCAGAACCTTTCACTGGGGGCTCGTCGCCGCGGTCACGATCGCACTTGCGACGGGATTTCTCGAAACAGCTTCGCTGCTCGATCTTCACGTAGCAGCGGGGGTGCTGATTGGCGTGCTGCTGGCGCTCCGCGTCGTCTGGGGTTTCACCGGAACGACCTACGCCCGCTTTGCGAGTTTCGTCGTCTCGCCGCCGACGCTGTCGCGTCATGTTGCGGCGATGCTGCGCGGCACGGCGAAGCCGCACGTCGGGCACAATCCGCTCGGCGGCTGGATGATCCTCTCGCTGATGACGACGCTGACAGTTCTGCTCGTCACCGGCGTCGCTGTTCTCGGTGGCGTGCTGAAGGACGGACCGCTGGCGCCGTTCGCATCGTTCGCGACCGGCCGCCAGCTCAAGGAACTGCACGAGCTGGCAGCCTTCACCCTGCTGGCGCTCATAGGCCTGCACGTCACCGGAATTGTGGTCGAGAGCCTGCGTACGCGCGAGAGCCTGATCGTTGCAATGCTGCGAGGCTGGAAGCATCGGCGTGCTGATGCGGAACCGGCACCGCCAAGGCAAGCAATGCCGGCGCTGGCGGGCATACTCTCGCTCCTGGTGCTGCTGTCGGCCGGCGTCGCCACCGCGCACTTCTCCCGCCTGCCGGTCGCAGGCCTGCCTTCGCAGCCTCTCGATACGGTCTACGCGAAGGAATGCGGGGCGTGTCATTCGCCGCACCATCCGAGCATCGCGACGGCAGCGACGTGGGCGTCGGTCATGCGCGGGCTCGACCGCCATTTCGGCGACAATGCGAGCCTCGACGCGCCCGTCGCCACGCGGCTCGCCGCCTATCTAGCCGACAACGGCGCCGAGCATTGGGACACGCAGGCGTCCAACCGACTGGCACGCTCCGCCGCGACCGATCCCCTGCGCATCACGGCCACCGATGGCTGGCAGCGACTGCACCGCCACGTCGACAAAACGGTCTTCGATCGCAAAAGCGTCGGCGGGCGGGTCAACTGCTCGCGCTGTCACGGCGACGCCGAGGCGGGCCGTTTCGATCCGCGCGCCATCCACATTCCAGAGGAGAAGCAGACACCATGAAACCGATACGAACACTCGTGCTCGCCGCGCTCTTCCCGGTCGTCACGGCGGCTGCCGCGCTCGCCGCCATGTCGCCGGCGCGCCAAGCCATCTTCGACGAGTACCTCAGCGCGGCGCGCACCGCCGAGGCCCGATTCGAGGCGTCGACGGTACGCGGCGAGACGTTCTTTCGCGGCCAGCACACGGGCGGCAAGGTCGACACGCCGTCCTGCACGAGTTGCCACACGAGCGACCTCAAGAAGCCGGGCAAATCGCGCGCCGGCAAGGACATCGAGCCGATGGCCGCTTCGGTGAATTCGAAGCGCTACACCGATGCCGCCGATGTCGCCAAATGGCTGAAGCGCAACTGCAGCGACGTACTCGGCCGCGAATGCACCGCGCCCGAGAAGGCCGACGTTCTCGCCTATCTGTTGTCACTTTGAAACCGGAGATCGACGCATGATATCGCTCCAGACGCTACGTGCCGCACTGCTTCCGCTTGCCTGTTCGATCTTCGCTGCCACAGCGGTGGCCGACGGGATCTCGGTCAAGCCGATTGACGATGCGGCGACGGCGAAGGAATGCAGCGCCTGCCACATGCTGTATCCGGCAGGGCTCTTGCCGGCGCGTTCCTGGGCCCGCCTGATGAACAGCCTCGGCGATCACTTCGGGGACAATGCGACCCTCGACGACGCATTGCGCGCGCGCATCACCGAGTACTTGTCAGCCAATGCCGGCGATACCGGCGGCCGCGGCAACAAGATGGTGCGCGACATTCCGTCCGATGCGAGCCCGCTCAGGATCACCGAGCTCCCCTATTTCCTGCGCAAGCACAACAAGAAAGGCCGCATCGCGCCTGAAACGCTGAAGCGGCGCGGCGCCAGGTCGCCTTCCGACTGCAAGGCCTGTCACGAACAGGCAGAGAAGGGCTTCTTCGACGACGATTGAAGACTGCTGTCGACCAGGACGGAGGGCCTCACCGGCCCTTCGCTTCTTGCTTCGTGGAGGCTCGAGTAAGAACCTCCCGCCAACGCGCCAGGTTGATCGTCAGTCGAACTTCAGCGTGAAGCCGCCCATGATGGTGCGGCCTTGGCCCGGCTTGGCCCCATCGGACAGCTCGGCGATGTAGAGTTCGTCGGTGAGGTTGTGACCCGACAGGAACAGCGACAGCTGATCCGTAACCTTGAGGTTGGTGCGGGCCGACAGCAGCCACACGTCGTCGACTTTGCCGCCGATCAACTCGTCGCCGAATGTGCAACCGGGCGAGACAGCTGCCAGTCCGTCGCCATCCTCGATGCCGTCCTCGTCCACGCACAGCAGGGGGCCGGTGTTCTGCGGGTTGGTGAAGAAATCGCCGCGATAAGTCCATGTCAAACTCGCGTCCCAACGGTCGCGATAGGCGACGCCGAGCGTGAGATTGGCGAAGTGCTTGATCGTGAACGGCAGTCGATTGCCGGACACGTCTTCGAACGGGATTCCGTCGCCCTCGAATATCGCGTCCTGGCCGCGGTCGATCTTGCCGTTGGTGTAGGTGTAGGCGGCCTGGCCGAACAAGTTCCAGTCGCTGCCCGTGAAGGGACGCGAGTCGAGACGCACCGCAAATTCGACACCGTTGATCTCGACCTTGTCGAGCAGACCGTAGACGCCGTCGCCGATGCTGTTCGTGAACGACTCTTTCAACTGATAGCCGTCAATGAAGGAATGAAAGTAGGCGGCATCGAACTTGAAGCCTTTGAGCCCTGTCGAGCGCAGCCCGATCTGGAAATTGTCGCCGACCTCCTCCTCGAGCGGGAAGTCGCCCGAGAACTCCGCCGCGATGTGCGGAGCGAAGCCACGGTGGTAGCCGCCGTAGAGCGTCCAGGCGGGAGCGGCCTGCCATGCGAACGCCATGCCGGGCAACACATGATCGTGCTTCGACGTTTGCGTCACGTCGACCGGACCGCCATCCCAGATGTTGCGGCGTTCGACATCGTACTTCTCGAAGCGGATGCCGGGCGTGATCGTCAAGCGCTTGTTGACGTGGATCGCCGACTGCAGGAATGCCGCCAACGACGACGCCTCGAACTTGTCGACCGCACCGTCGTCGAGATCGCCGGCTGCCTCCGACGCGAAGCAGTTACCGCCGTTGTCATGATCGAGCAGTTCGCCGGCCGCACCGAACGACGTGCAGCGGCGATGGCCCTGATACTCGTAGCGGACGCCACCGAGGATGTCCTGGGTCATGCCGAAGAGGAACGGCCGGTTTGCAAGTTCGAGCCGGCTGTCGATGCCGACGACTGAGTACAGGCGGTTGCGGCCGCGCATGTGGCCATCGGGCGGGCTTTCGATGCCGCCGTCACGCGCGGAGAAGCGGTTGCGCTCATGGTCGCGCGCATAGAGCCGCGTCGAGACCGTGGTGTCGTCGTCGACGTAGTAGTTGTGCGTCAGCGTGATCGAGCGATGCTCGCCGTTATAGGTGTTGAAGCGGGTGTCGTCGCCGAACGTCGTAAGCTTGTTGTGACCGTTGGCGAAGAAGTCCTCGCGCGTGCCGACAAAATTGTCCTCGTCGTAGTTGTCGCGCTGGCGGAAGTACACGGCCGAGATCGTAAGATCCTGGTCGGCGCCCTTCCAGCCGATCGAGCCGTAGAAGTCGTTGTAGCTCAGGCGCTCGTTGTCCCAGGCGCCGGAGGCGTCGCCACCCGTGTAGGCCGCGACCACGCCGAAGTTGCCGAGGTTCTGGCGCGTGTGGACGTGGCGGTAATTACCCCACTCCTGGTTCACGTCGCCAGTATGGATGAGCGCGCCTTTGATGACCGTCTCGGACCTGCCGAACGGGCTCATGCTCTGGAAATTGGCGACGCCATGATTGTTGAGCGGGCCATGGGCGAACACGGTTCCGCGAATGACCTCGACATTCTCGACGCGGTCCATCGGCGGCGTGTAATGCGTCGACGGGTCGATGTAGCTCGAGAAGTTGATCGACACGCCGTCCTCCATGACGAGGACCTTGCGCGCGCGACGGAAGTTCGAACCGCGGATACCGATGCCGACGTTGCGGGCGAGACCGTCGTCGGTGACGGTGACGACGCCGGGCACGGAGGCGAGTGCTTCGTGTGTCGTGAGCGGTCGCTCCTCGGCGATCTGCTTCGCATCGACGCGTGTGGCGGCACCGGCGTAGTTCTGCAGATCCTGCGGAACGATGCTGTCGGCGTTGACGGGCGTGGAGCCGGGGGCGGCGTTGGTCTCCAGGCGGCCGTCGGCAGGTGCGCGCGACGGGCCCGAGGGGCCGGTGTCCTCGACGAAGTCGGTAGGCGCGGGCGGTACGGGTGCGGGGGCCGCCTGTTGCACGGGCTTCGGCTTGGCCTTAGGCTTTGGCGTAGTCGCAGGCGTCGCGACGGACGCCGGGGATGACTTCGGCTTCGGCTTTGCTACCGCGGCCGGTTGCGAAAGCTTTGGCTGCTGTTGGGGCACCACCACGGGAGGGAGTTCGCTCGGGGCCTCAGCGGACGGCGCTGCCGGTGCCGGAGCCTGTGCTGCGGGCGCCTGATCAGCTTGCGTCGTCGTCGTCTGAGCGTGAGCCACCGCGGACATCGCGATGAAGGATGCGCTGGTGACGAGAAGTCTCGTCGTGTTCATCAAGTCCCCCTCTCCCAGTTCACGGGAGTTGCCTTTCAATGCAAGCGCCGTGGCGGACGCTGTCGCTCAAATTGGCTAGCATCAGGTGATCGAAATGCAGTTCCAAACGCGGCAATTGAATTTTCCTGTTCTTCCCGACGCGCCAATACAAGGTAGCGACCGAAGTTTTTGCGAGACAAATAAAAGCTCGTTGAAACATATGCTTAGTGGATTCATGGGTTATGTTCGAGCCGACGGCTTGTGAACGATGCCGGGCGGCAACAGGCTGGACGAAAACAGTTCCGGAGGCATTCGCAGCGTGGGCCGTTTTGGCACGCCTGCGGCTCTCGCCACACCCGTGCGACAGATCGGAAGAGCACACGTCTGAACTCCAGTCACTTAGGCATCTCG
>CALFEM010000160.1 GCA_937950105.1 uncultured Alphaproteobacteria bacterium
ACGTGCCGGCGTTCCTGCGCCGGCCGATCCTGCGGCCGGCAAAGGTCTGAGACGGTCCACCTCGTGCGGCTGGCGACTCGTCAGCGGCACGGTGCCGCAACGGGCCCGCAATTATGCCAATGGTCGATTGACCGGCGCGGGCCGCCTGCCGACAACAGCCCAACGACGCCGGTCTGCACCCTCGCGACCGGCGTCGCGTTTTTTCAGGCCCACGCGAAAGTCGAGATCGAACATGCCCTCCACGCCCGGAATGCCGCTGTCGCGCCCCAAGGACAAGATCAAGATCCTGCTGCTCGAGGGCATCTCGCAGACCGCCGTCGATACGCTGCACGCCGCCGGATACAAGAACATCGAACGGCATGCGAAGGCTCTCGAAGGCGACGCGCTGAGGAAGGCGCTCGAGGGCGTCAGCATGGTCGGCATCCGCTCGCGCTCGCAGCTCAACAAGGCCGTCCTCGACGGCAACCGCTCGCTGATCGGCATCGGCTGTTTCTCGGTCGGCACCAACCAGGTCGATCTCGAGCTTGCCCGCGACATGGGCCTGCCGGTTTTCAACGCGCCGTTTTCCAACACCCGCTCGGTGGCGGAGCTGACGATCGCTGAGATCATCATGCTGTACCGGCGCGCGTTCCCGAAATCGATGGCGGCACATCAGGGCATCTGGCAGAAGACGGCCGAGGGCGCCGGCGAAGTTCGCGCCAAGACGCTCGGCATCGTCGGCTACGGCAACATCGGCAGCCAGCTCGCTGTGCTCGCCGAGTCGATCGGCATGCGCGTCATCTTCTTCGATCTGACCGACAAGCTGCAGCACGGCAACGTTACGCCGACCGACAGCCTGGACGAGCTGCTGGCGAAGTCGGACGTCGTATCGCTGCACGTGCCGCAGACGCCGGAGACGCGCGGCATGATGGGCGAGAAGCAGATCCGCACCATGAAGCGGGGCGCCTATCTCATCAACAACGCGCGCGGCACCGTGGTCGACATCGACGCGCTGGCGTCGGCACTCAAGGACGGTCATCTCGCGGGTGCGGCCATCGACGTGTTCCCGGTCGAGCCGAAGTCGAATGCGGACCGCTTCACGTCACCGCTGCAGGGCCTCGACAATGTCATTCTGACGCCGCACGTCGGCGGCTCGACGGAAGAGGCGCAGGAGCGCATCGGCTCGGAAGTGGCGAAGAAATTCATCGAGTATTCGGACGTCGGCTCGACCATCGGCGCGGTCAACTTCCCGCAGGTGCAGTTGCCGACGCGCGCCCACGGCACCCGCTTCATCCAGGTGCAGCGCAACCTGCCGGGCGAGCTGCAGCGCCTCAACGAGGTGTTCGCCAAGCACAAGGTCAACATCGCCTCTCAGTATTACCAGACCGATGGCGAGGTCGGTTACGTCGTGCTCGACTGCGACGACCTGCTGGCGGGGGCACGCGACATCCTCGCCGAGATCCGCTCCATGCCCGGCACGATCCGCGCGCGCCTGCTCTACCGGCGCCTTTAGGCGTCACTGTCGCTGCTGTTTCGATTTCGCGGGTGCTCTCCTCGGAGCGCCCGCTTTCTTTTTGGCCGGAGTGGATGTCCGCGCTTGCGCCCTGCGGGCAACAGCGAGTGCTGTGCGCGCCCAGTCGCACATCTCGTCGGCGTCGTCGTAGAGGCGGTCCGGTACGCGCCAGTGGCTGACGGTGATGGTGCGCCCCTTGGCCTCGTAGGTGAAGGGCTCCGAGCCTTCGTCCGCGAAACGCTGCCGCGTCTTCTCGTCGGCCTTGAAGTAGAGAACGTCGTCGATCACCAGTGCGAACATGACGCCGTCGGCATAGAGCCCGGCGCCGCCGAACATGCGCCGCGCCTGCACCGGGCCAAGGCCCGTGAGCAGCTCCAGAACGTGATCCACGAAGTCGGTGCTGGCGCTCATAAGGCGTCCTCGTGCTCCGCACGCGCCGCGCCCTTGCGGCAATTTGATCCGCAACCATATCAACGCGAGAGCGTTCCAAAAAGTGCGGGACGTGCGCTCGATCCCTGCCCACGCGATCGTAACGAGGAGTTCATCATGGCTGCGACAGGCCGCCCCGAGGTGAAGGCGTTCTACGATTCCAAGACCGGTTCGATCCAGTACGTCGCCGCGTGTCCGACAACGAAGAAGGCCGTCATCATCGACCCCGTCTGGGACTTCGACGAGAAGGCCGCGCGCGTCTGCTCGACCAACGCCGACGAGATCGCCGGCTACGTCAAGTCCGCGGGCCTCGAGGTCGTGCGCATTCTCGACACGCACCCGCATGCCGATCACTTCTCGGCCGCGCCCTACTTGAAGCAGAAGCTCGGCGCGCCGACGGCGATCGGTGAGCACGTCGTCGACGTGCAGAAGCTCTGGAAGAAGATCTACAACCTGCCCGACAGCTTCGACACCGATGGTTCGCAGTGGGACCACCTGTTCAAGGACGGCGAGACGTTCGAGATCGGTGATCTCGAAACGCGCGTGATGTTCTCACCGGGCCATACGCTGGCGTCGATCAGCTACGTCATCGGAGACGCCGCCTTCGTGCACGATACGCTGATGATGCCGGACAGCGGCACCTCGCGCGCCGACTTTCCGGGTGGCAACGCGCACGCGCTGTGGGCCAGCATCCAGCGCATCATGGCGTTGCCCGACGAGACACGCGTGTTCGTCGGGCACGACTACGGCCGTGGCGGGCGCAAGCCGGCCTGGGAAAGCACTGTGCGCCAGCAGCGTGAGAACAACATCCATCTGAAGGGCGGCATTACGGAAGCCGAGTTCGTGCGGCTGCGCGAAGCGCGTGACGAGGAGCTGCCGCTGCCGCAACTGATGCTGGCGGCACTGCAGGTCAACATCCGCGGTGGCCGGCTGCCGGAGGCCGAGGCCAACGGCGTGTCGTACCTGCGAATCCCGCTCAACCAGTTCGAGATCGGAAGAGCACACGTCTGAAC
>CALFEM010000161.1 GCA_937950105.1 uncultured Alphaproteobacteria bacterium
CGCCTCATCCACCAGCTCGGTGTGCCCGTCGTCGTGCATCACACGGCGCTGCCCGTCGACTACAACTCGCTGCTCAAGTATCCGAACCTGCGCCGACAGTACGGGCGTGAGGTAGCACAGGGAACCGCCGTCGGCCGCGAGATCTTCTCCGACCTGTTCGACGAGTTGCCCAACCTCAGGTTCATTCACTCGATGATGGGCGGCGGCTTCTTCGCCTTCGCCGAGATGCTGGTGCCGCCGGCCGGCAAGGATGCGGTCGCTCGCTTCGAGGATCAGGGCGCACCGATCCGGCGCCATCTGAAGGAAAACATCTACTTCGAGCTGTCGGGTGCGCCGCAATGGGGCAAGGCACAGCTCGAATGCGCGGTTCAGGTCTTTGGCGCCGACCACATCATCTATGGCGGCAGCTTCCCGATCCGGCTCGACTGGTTCTCAGGCGGTCCGGACTACGTTCGAAACCTAGCCATCTCCGACGCCGACAAGGCGCTCATCCTCGGCGGCAACGCCAAGCGCCTGTTCAAGCTCGCCTGATCGATATCAACGAAGTCTGAGAGATCATCATGATGCAGTCAACCGCCCGAGTCCGAACGGCCAAGACCAGCGGCTATCTGCAGCAGATGTGCAAGCACTTCGAACACAAGCTGCCGGTGACGCTCACGCCACTGGCGGGCAAGATCGCCTTCTCAGCCGGCACCTGCCGGCTGACCGCCGACGATGGCATCCTGACATTGCGCGCCCAAACAGCCAACACCGAACATCTGGCTCAGGTTGAATCCGTTGTCGCCCGGCATCTCGAGCGCTGTGCGTTTCGCGAGACGCTCAGTGCCACGTGGACCGTCGAGGGAGCCGAGGAAGCCCACAGGGCTCTCCGGAGCTGAGCGTCCGCCGGCGATTTGCACTGGTTCGTGGAAGGGGGCGACTCAATGCTCGAAAAGCGCATCACCGACAAGACCAAGATGCCGATACCGTTGCGTCCCGCCCCACCCGCTACGCACCCGGCACCCGCGCCTCAACCACGCGTGAGCGCGTGGGCGGACCGTCTCTGGGGGAACAAAGGGTGGGCGCTTGCGGCCGTTGGCGCGCTCCTGCTCGCTTACCATTTATTGGTGCCGTTCGTTCTGGGGACGCCCTTGATCGTCGATGTCGCGGTGCGCGGGGACTTCGTCCAGAGCGTGGTGGCGAGCGGTCATGTCGAGGCGCCGTACCGTGTCGACATCGGATCGCAGGTCACCGGCGTGGTCGCCGACGTGCCCGTCCGCGAAGGCCAGCAGGTCAAGGCCGGCGACGTGCTCGTAGTCCTCGACGACCGCGAGGCGCGAACCACTGTCGTGCAGGCGGAAGGCGTGGTCGCTCAAGCCGAAGCGCGCCTGAGACAGATGCAGGAGGTGACGCAGCCGTCTGCGGAGCAATCGCTGAAGCAGGCGCAAGCCACGCTCCTCAACTCGCAGCGCGCCTACGATCGATCCGTCAAGCTCGCGGGCGACGGTTTCGCCACGAAAGCTGCCTTGGACGAGGCGACCAAGAACCTCGACATCGCGCGCACCCAGGTGCGCAACGCCGAGTTCCAAGTGTTCACGTCGCGATCCGGCGGCAGCGACTACGTGATGGCGGAGACGCAGCTTGCTCAAGCGCGCGCTGCGCTCGCGACCGCGCAGTCACGGCTGGGGTATACGACGATCAAGGCGCCGCGAGACGGGGTTCTCATCTCGCGTAGCGTCGAGCGCGGCAACGTCGTGCAGCCGACGACCGTGCTCATGAAGCTGTCGCCTGCCGGGGAGACGCAACTGGTCGTGCAGATCGACGAGAAGAATCTGGCGTTGATTGCTGTCGGGCAAACCGCGTTGGCCTCGGCGGACGCCTATGCCAAGTCGACATTTCCAGCCGATGTCGTATTCATCAACCCAGGCATCGACCTGCAACGCGCCTCTGTCCAGGTGAAGCTGCGCGTCCCGTCACCACCGGCATATCTTCGCGAGGACATGACGGTGTCCGTCGATATCGAGACGGCGCGCCGCCCGAATGCACTCGTATTGCCGGCTGCCGCCATTCGCGACGCAACGGCCGCCAAGCCATGGGTGATGGTGGTTGAGAGCGGCCGCGCCCGGCGTCGAGCGATCGAACTCGGTATGGTCAGCGCCGGAAAAGCCGAGATCGTTGCTGGGGTGGAGGCCGGAGAATTCGTGCTGTCCGCGTCGTCCAAGGTCAAGGATGGCCAGCGTGTCCGGCCCACCTTCGCCGTGAGTGCCAAGCCATGAACCCTTGGGCCCCGTTCGAGTGGATCACGGCATTGCGATTCCTGAGGGAAGGGCGCATGCAGACCCTTTTCATCATCGCGGGCGTCTCGATCGGCGTTGGCGTCATCGTGTTCATGTCGGCCATGCTGACGGGATTGCAGGCGAACTTCATTAAACGCGTGCTGACCTCGCAGCCGCACATCCAGCTCATTCCCCCCGACGAAGTGGCGCGCCCCCTGCGCAACGGATCCGGCATCATTCCGGCAGCGATCGTGCAACGGCCAGCTCAGCGTCTGCGCTCGATCGACCAGTGGCAGAAAGTGCGCCAGCAGCTGTTGCAGTGGTCGGAGATCATAACCGTCTCCCCAACGGTCACGGCCTCCGCTCTCGCTGTTCGCGGTGACGCCAGCCGCTCGATCTCACTCAGCGGCATCGATCCCGAAGTCTATTTCAACATCGTGCGGGTGCCGGACTACATCGTCGCCGGTCAGCCGCGGGTGACGAGCGAGGACATCATCATCGGGCTCGATCTCGCGAAGGACTTGGGCGTAACGGTCGCTGACAAGCTCAATGTCAGCTCGGCTACCGGCAGTACGCGTGTGTTGACGGTCAGCGGCATTTTCGATTTCGGCAACAAGGGTGCCAACATGCGGTCAGATCGGAAGAGCACACGTCTGAACTCCAGTCACTTAGGCATCTC
>CALFEM010000162.1 GCA_937950105.1 uncultured Alphaproteobacteria bacterium
GTGGGACGCGGAGACGTGGAAAATCGGGCTATTGCCGATGTGCGCGCCGACGAGTGCGCCGCTGCCGTCGATGCCGCCGAAGCCGGTGTCGAACGAGCCGACGCCACCACCGCCCTGCACGCCGACGTAGAGGCCGCCCCAGATCGGGGCCGGGGGCAGCTCGGGTTCGCGCCAGCGGTAGGAAGAGGTCGGGCTGTCCTTGGCCGAGGCGCCCCAGCTCGGATCACGGCGGCTGCCGTCGAGCGCGCGGCGCTCCGGGTCGCCATAGTAGGTCGCGCCGGCGACGGCCGAGGGAGCCCGCGCAGGGTCGCCAGCGTGCGCTCGCTCGATCAGGTGCGGGAGAAGCAGCAGCGAAGCCGCGATCAGAAAGCTCTGGAAGGGAAGGGCCATGTCGCCGCCTGACGCTTGCACAAGGGTGGGCCGTCCGGCTTGCGGGCCGGGTCCCAATTTCATTGCGCGTCAGGGTTAACGGAGCTTTAACGCGACAAGGCGACGGAGCCGACGCGGACCGCGTGCACCGAGGGAGAGAAGGCAGAGTGACCGAGAGGAAGGCTCATGACGCGGCCGGTCGTCCGCCCGACGCGGTGACGGCAGTCCGCGATTGCGAGCTGCGGGTGATCGAACACCGCTGGGCGATGACCGAGGAGCGCGCGACCGAGATCGCCGCCTTCTGGGAGCGCCAGCGCGCGCTCAATCCGGGCTATTTCGACGGCGTGGTATTCATCGCGCTCGACATTCGCATCGTCGGCGGCGTGCTCTACGGCGAGCTGTTCGCGTCGCGTTTCCGCAACTTCCTCTACTGGCGCGATACCGGCTTCGCCGATACCTCCGTCACGGATGCGTTCGGGTCCGCGATCCTGCGCTCGAGCGACGGCGGGGTGCTGCTCGCCCGCCAGCGCGGCGGCAACGTCAACGCCGGTCAGGTCTACCTGCCGGGCGGCTTCATCGACGAGCGCGACATCGCGGCGGGAGGCAGCGTCGATATTCTCGGCAGCATCGAACGCGAGATCGGCGAGGAGACCGGGCTCGACACCGCGGCCATGACTCGCGACGAGGGCTACACGGTGACGCGCGCGGGCCCGCACGTGTCCATCTCGGCGACCTTCCGCACCGGCCTCGACGCGACAACGCTCGCCAACCGGGTCGGCGCACACCTCGGCCGCGATCCGGAGGCCGAACTCGAAAGCGTGCGCGTGGTGCGCTCGCTCGGCGAACTCTCCGGCGTTCCGCTGGTCCGCTATTGCGACACGTTGCTACCGGTCCTGCTCGGCTGACAAATGGCGCCGCATGCGATCCGTGGCGCGCCGACGCATGGCGCTTGGAGCGGCGGGTAGTTTCGGGCAGAGTGCCGCGCGCCAATTGCGGATCGGACGAACCACATGCAACTCGCCTATCACGTGCTCGACGTCTTCACCGATCAGCGCTTCAGCGGCAATCCGCTCGCCGTAGTGCTGGACGCCGGACGGCTGAAGACGAGCGACATGACGGCCATCGCGCGCGAGTTCAATCTGTCGGAGACGGTCTTCGTACTGCCGCCGGAGAATCCGGCGCATACGGCGAAGGTTCGCATCTTCACGCCGACGCGCGAACTGCCGTTCGCCGGACATCCGACCGTCGGCACCGCGGCCCTGCTCGCGAGTCTGAGGGCCGGCGATGCCAGCCGCGAGCATGATTCCATCGTCGCCCTCGAAGAAGGCATCGGCACCGTGCGCATCGGTGTGCGCGTGCGTGGAGGCGGGGCGCCGTTCGCCGAGTTCGATGCCCCGCGCCTGCCGGAGATCAACGGCGTCCTGCCGACGAGCGACAGCATCGCCGATGCCCTCGGCCTCATACCGCGCGAGATCGGCTTCGAGAACCACTCGCCGCGCAAGATCGATGCGGGCGGCGCGTTCCTGCACGTGCCGGTCGCTTCGCTCGAGACGCTGGCGCGCGCGCGGGTCAATGCGGCGGAGTGGGCGCGCACCATCCGGCCGCTCGACTGCATCGGCGTCTATCTCTACACGCGCCAGTGCGTGCACACGACGAGTGCCTTTCACGCGCGCATGTTCGCGCCCGACGTCGGCGTGGCGGAAGACCCGGCAACGGGTTCGGCCGCGGTCGGCTTCGCGGCGGCCGCGTTCGCGTTCGACGAGTATCCGGACGGTGTGCACAAGCGCGTCGTCGAGCAGGGCTACGAGATGGGCCGGCCGAGCCACATCGCGCTGACGCTGGTGGTCAAGGGCGGCAAGCTGACGGTGGTGCGCATCGGCGGCCACGCGGTGCGCGTGGCGGTCGGCAAAGTGACGGTTTGAACGCTGCGGGTGCGTGCGCGGGCACGGCCGACGGGAGTGGGGG
>CALFEM010000163.1 GCA_937950105.1 uncultured Alphaproteobacteria bacterium
ACACCTTCATCTCGACCAGCCCCGTGCATATGAAATTCAAGCTGCAGAAGACGCCCGAGCAGGTGCTCGAGCTCGTCGCGCAGCAGTGCGCGCGCGCCCGCACCTGGGTCGACGACGTCGAGTGGAGCGCCGAGGACGCGACCCGCACCGAGCATGATTTCCTTTGCCGCTGCGTGGAAGCGGCCATCAAGGCCGGCGCCACCACCATCAACATTCCCGACACCGTCGGCTACACCGTGCCGGAGGAGTACTTCGCGCTGATCGCGATGCTGCGCAATCGCGTTCCGAACATCGACAAGGCGATCCTGTCGACGCATTGCCACAACGACCTCGGCATGGCGGTGGCCAACTCGCTCGCCGGCGTGCGCGCGGGCGCGCGCCAGATCGAATGCACCATCAACGGCATCGGCGAGCGGGCCGGAAACGCCGCGCTCGAAGAGGTGGTGATGGCGATGCGCACGCGCGCCGACGTGCTGCCGTACAAGACCGGCATCGAGGCCACCATGCTGTCGCGCGCCTCGCGTCTCGTGTCGGCGGTCACCAACTTTCCCGTGCAGTACAACAAGGCGATCGTCGGCCGGAATGCCTTCGCGCACGAGAGCGGCATCCACCAGGACGGCATGCTGAAGCACACCCAGACCTACGAGATCATGACGCCGGAGTCCGTCGGCGTCGCCAAGACCTCGCTGGTGATGGGCAAGCACTCGGGCCGCAACGCCTTCCGCTCGAAGCTCAAGGATCTCGGCTACGAACTCGGCGACAACCAGTTCGAGGACGCCTTCAATCGCTTCAAGGCGCTCGCGGACCGCAAGAAGCACGTCTACGACGAGGATATCGAGGCCCTGGTGGACGAGGGCATCGCCCACATGCATGACCGCACCAAGGTGGTGGCGCTGACGGTCATCGCCGGCACCATGGGGCCGCAGACCGCGACGCTGACGCTCGACATCGAGGGCAAGCAGCAGACGGTGCAGTCGGCGGGCAACGGTCCGGTGGACGCGACCTTCAACGCCATCCGCCAGATCATCCCGCATCAGGCGAAGCTGCTGCTCTACCAGGTGCACGCCGTCACCGAGGGCACTGACGCGCAGGCGGAAGTCTCGGTGCGCCTCGAGGAGGAAGGGCGCACCGTGACGGGCCGCGGCGCCGACACCGACACGCTGGTCGCTTCGGCGCGCGCCTACGTCTCGGCGCTGAACAAGCTGACTGTGAAGCGTCAGAAGACGGCGCAGGCGCAGCAGGCGGTGTGACGGGCGCCACCGGGGTCCGGAGCGATCGCTGCCGGCCCCGTTAACCTTGCGGCGGGAACCCGCCGGCAGGTCATTCGATCCGTGAGCAAATCGTCGTAAGCTATCGCCGGGTGGAGCAGTTTGCCCGGCGATACAGCTATTCTTGCTGGCCTCGTTGGCCGCATGTCCCGTTCTCTCTATCATCGCCTGGCGAGCAGAGACCGGTTGCGGCGCTACCCGGCAAGCGAGCGGCAAATCGCATGCTGTCAGGAAGGGGACGACCGTGGGGACCGGAGCCATGCGCAAGAATGTCACCGGCGCGTTCTCGGACGACATCGCCATCGACCTCGGGACGGCGAACACGCTGGTGCACGTGACCGGGCGCGGGGTCATCATCGATGAACCCTCCGCGGTCGCAGTGCGCACGCGTGGCGGTGTGCGCGAAGTGATCGAGGTCGGTCAGAACGCCAAGGCGATGCTGGGGCGCACGCCCGAGGGCATCGAAACCATCCGCCCGATGCGCGATGGCGTCATCGCCGACTTCATCGCCACCGAGGAGATGCTGCGCCGCTTCATCAAGCGGGCGAAATCGGTGCTGGGGTTCCGCCGCCCGCGCATCCTCATCTGCGTTCCGGCCGGCGCAACGCCCGTCGAGCGCCGCGCGGTCTACGAGACGGCGATGTCGGCGGGCGCCCGGCGCGTCTACCTGATCGAGGAGCCCGTGGCGGCGGCGATCGGCGCCGGGCTCCCGGTCGATCAGCCGGCCGGCTCCATGGTCGTCGACATCGGCGGCGGCACGACGGACATCGCCGTGCTCTCGCTCGGTGGCGTGGTGCAGGCGCGCTCGCTGCGCTGCGCGGGAAATCGCATGGACGAGGCGATCATCCGCTACGTACGCCGCAACCATCAGCTGCTGATCGGTGAGATCAACGCCGAACGCATCAAGATCGAGGCCGGTTCGGCGTCACAGACCGTGAACGGCCACGGCGCCGAAATCCACATACGCGGCCGCGATCTGCGCCACGGCAAACCGAAGAGCATCGTGCTGTCGCCGAAGGAAGATCGGAAGAGCGTCGTGTAGGGAAAGAGTGTAGATCTCGGTGGT
>CALFEM010000164.1 GCA_937950105.1 uncultured Alphaproteobacteria bacterium
CTCGGCGTCGATCGTCAACGTGGCGGTATCCGCCTCTTCGTGCATTCCGACGATGGTGGCGTTGGTATGGATGACCAGGTTCTTGAGGATCGCGGCCATGGCGCTGCGCACGTCGCATTCCATCCGCGTCACCAGCGCGACAGGGCCTAGAATGTCGATCTGCTGGTAGGGCGCAAGCTGAAGGCCGAAGTCGGTCTGGCCCCAGTCTTGCGCGCAGTGTTCGAAACGGGCGTACAGCTTGCTGAACGCGACCCGCTGTTCCGGCTTGCGGAAGAGTTCATAGCCCAGCCCAACCGCCTCCATCGCCGCGCGCGCGTCCTGACCGTGCCGCAACGCAAGCGCGGACAACGAGAACTGATCCCTGAATTCAACGAGCGCGCGCAACCACTCAGGGTGAAGCGTGCTCAGCCGGATCCGGCGTGGAAAGCACGCGGCTAACCTGTTTCGACGGCACGCACCGTCGCCGGCAGGGTGACGATGGCATCGAGGCCGCGTGGCGTGCGATTGACGAGGACGACGTCGCCGCCGTGCGCCCGGGCGATGCTGCGCGCGACAGTGAGCCCGAGACCATGGCCGCCGGTGGCGCGGCCACGAGAGGCTTCCAGGCGGTAGAACGGTTCGAACACCGCTTCGAGCTTGTCGGCGGAGATGCCCGGGCCCTGGTCGCGTATGACGATGCGCACCCCTTCACCATTGGCCGACGCCTCGACGAGTGCCGAGCCTGCGTACCTGACGGCATTCTGCACCAGGTTGGTCAGCGCGCGCTTCAGCGCCAGGTGACGTCCGCGGATCACGAGGTTGCGCGGAGCACGCACCTCGACCTTCTGCCCGGCGTCCGCCGCATCGTCGGCAATGGTCTGCAGGACGGCACCGAGATCCACATGCTCGATCTCCTCGGCATCCTTGTCGGTCCTGAGAAACTCGAGCGCGGCGTCGATCATCGCTTCCATTTCGTCGAGATCAGCCTCGATGCTCCGGCGCGTCTCGATGTCCTGCACGCGTGCGGAGCGCAACCGCAGTCTCGTCAACGGCGTGCGCAGGTCGTGACTGACGGCGGCGAGCATCTGCGTACGCGTGGCCAGCAGACCGCCGATGCGATGCTGGAGCTCGTTGATCGCGTTGGCGAGCGTTCGAACCTCGCGGGTTCCCGATTCCGGAAGTTGAGCATTCTGCGGCGTCTGGAAGAGTTGCCGGGAGCCAGCCGCGAGCTGCTCCAGCGGCCGCGTCAGCCATCGCCCCATGAGGATCGAGATCGCGATGATGCCCAACGCGCCAAGCCCCGCCGAAAGCAGGATGCTCGGTGACGCTGTGCGCGCACCCAGGACCTTCACAAGGGTCACGTTGAGCCAGCTGCCGTCGGCCAGAGCCAACGACAACAGGGTGGTATGCGGGTCGCTGCTATCGCGGCTGCTGCCGTGCTCGATGGGGCCGGTGCGCGTCGATCCTATGATCAACCCGCCGCCGGGGAGCTTGGGCACCCGCGTCATCAGACTGTCGCGGAGTGCAATGGTGTCGCTGTCGAGCAAGCCGCCAGCGGTCGCGAACGGCTCGCGGGCCCAATGCAGCTCGATCGGTCCGCCGGAGAGCCGGTGTGCTGCCTCGTCGCGCACGGAAGGTTCGAGCGTCGTGATCGTGTCCGACAGGAAGATCAGCCGGTCGACCAGCCGTTCGACGTTGCCGCTCGCGACCTCGCGCTCGATTCCCTTCTGATAGAGGTAGTGTGCGAGTCCCAGGATCGTGCCGAGGCCGAACAGCAGAACGATGATCGTCCGGCCGGCAATCGTATCGGTCATCCATCTCATCTGAAGGTCACCGAGGGAACGAACATGTAGCCGGCCCCTCGCACGGTCTTGATGAGACCGTCGCTCTCGTCCGATGAACCGAGCTTGCGCCTGAGGCGGCTGACCTGGATGTCGATGCTGCGGTCGAAAGCCTGCGCCTGACGATTGCGTGCCGTCTCCAGAAGATGCTCGCGCGAGAGCACCCGCTGCGGCGCCTCCAGGAATGCGCACAGGAGATCGTATTCGCCGACCGACAGATCGATGATCACGCCCTCGGGGTTGCGAAGCTCGCGCCGCGCCGCGTCGAGCCGCCAGCCGTCGAAGGCGAACGATCGCTTCCGGTCTCCGGGTGCGCCCGACATGCGCGCGCGCCGCAGGAGCGCCCTGATGCGAGCCAGTAGCTCGTTCGGGCCGAACGGCTTCGACATGTAGTCGTCCGCGCCCATCTCGAGGCCGACGATACGGTCGGTCTCGTCGCCGCGCGCCGTCAGCATCATGATGGGCACGGTCGATGAGGCGCGCAGCTCGCGGCACAATTCGAGGCCGCTCGTGCCGGGTAGCATGACGTCGAGTATCACCAGATCGACGGAGGGATTGGCGCGCAGCTGGCGCTGCAATTCGCGACCATCGGCGGCGAGTGTGACCTCGAGGTCGTGTTCGCCGAGAAAAATAGCGAGAAGCTGCCGCAGCTCGGGGTCGTCGTCACAAATCAGGACGTGCGCGAGCGGAACGGCTGCCGCGTTCGCCTTGTGCTCGCTCTGCTCTGGGTGAGTCCGGGACATCGCTTGGCCTGGGTGATACTGATCCGCAAGGCGATCTCCGGCGGCGGACGCTGGGCAAGCCGCCGAAGAGCCTGCTGCGACAGCCTACTTCACCGTGAAGCGGGCCGAAACACCGTGACCATCCTCGGTCTTGCCGGAAAGCAGGACGATCGCGCCTTTGTTGAGCGGTGCGTCGAGCGGACCGACCAGATGATCGGCCTCGACCTTGAGCTTGACCTCGGACTTCTTGGCACCGTCCTGGATCGTCACCTTGATGGCGCTGTCCTTGGCCGAGAGCGGCTTGCCGTGGTTGCTCAGGTAGAGCACGACCCTCGTCGGAGATCGGAAGAGCACACGTCTGAACTCCAGTCACTTAGGCATCTCG